>NZ_JBLZXR010000043.1:0-31300 GCF_050285345.1 Acinetobacter sp. | reverse complement strand
CAATCATCGACATCAAAATTTGTATCTTGATTTGCTTAAATTACTCCGTGAAAATCCTATTTAGCTTCCTAAGCCCCAAACCTTTTATCGAGTGGTATCACAAAATGGCATATAAGGATGATTAACCCGTACCACTTTGGTCTAAAAATAGAGCATTTACAGTAGAAGTACAGTGAAAAAGTGTTTATGTAGAGTGGTTTTAAATTTAGTTATGCATTATTCGCATATCTGCATGCAAATTTATCGTTTGAAATAATTACTTTTCACACATAGCATCAGTGAAAACAACGAAATATCGATTAGCAGAGGAAGCTATGAATCAAATGGTCAATACGAAAAAATCGACAAAAGCACAGTTTGATTGGAAAGATCCATTTTTATTGGAACTCCAGTTAACTGAAGAAGAACGCATGATCCGTGATAGTGCACATGCCTATTGCCAAGAGCGCCTACAACCCCGTGTGTTGGAACAGTTCCGTCATGAAAAAACCGATCCCACTATTTTCCGTGAAATGGGTGAACTTGGGTTACTTGGCCCGACGATTCCAGAACAATATGGTGGTGCGGGTTTAAATTATGTCAGTTATGGCTTAGTGGCACGCGAAATTGAATATGTCGATTCTGGCTACCGCTCTATGGCGAGTGTGCAAAGTTCTTTGGTGATGGTGCCGATTAATGAATTTGGTTCAGAAGAACAAAAGCAAAAGTATCTGCCAAAACTTGCAACAGGTGAATACATTGGCTGTTTTGGTCTGACAGAACCAGACCATGGTTCAGATCCGGGCAGTATGATTAGCCGTGCAAAAAAAGTCGATGGCGGCTATCGCTTATCTGGCGCGAAAATGTGGATTACCAATAGTCCAATTGCCGATGTATTTGTGGTGTGGGCGAAGGAAGTTTCCGCTGAAGGTAATATTGGCGACATTCGTGGCTTCATTTTAGAAAAAGGTTGGGAGGGGCTTTCAGCACCTGCTATTCACGGTAAAGTCGGTTTACGTGCGTCAATTACCGGTGAAATCGTGATGGACAATGTATTTGTCCCTGAAGAAAATGCGTTCCCAGAAGTGCGTGGTTTAAAAGGCCCATTTACCTGTCTTAATAGCGCACGTTATGGCATTGCATGGGGTGCAATGGGGGCAGCTGAATTCTGTTGGCACACCGCGCACCAATACACGATGGACCGCAAACAGTTTGGCCGCCCACTGGCAGCAAATCAGTTGATTCAAAAGAAATTGGCAGATATGCAAACTGAAATTGCGTTGGGCCTACAAGCTGCTTTACGTTTTGGTCGTATGAAAGATGAAGGCATCGCAGCCGTTGAAGGCACTTCACTGATCAAGCGCAATAACTGTGGTAAAGCTTTGGATATTGCACGTGTTGCTCGTGACATGATGGGCGGTAATGGTATCTCGGATGAGTTTGGGGTTGCACGTCATCTGGTGAATCTTGAAGTGGTCAACACTTATGAAGGCACGCATGATGTACATGCATTAATTCTAGGCCGTGCACAAACAGGCATTGCCGCTTTCTAACCACGTCAAACAACTCAGGATATTTAACATTGAATATCCTGAGTAATAGTTCTAGTAATTGTCAATGTCGGAACGAAAGCGACATAAAGCTTTATTTTCTAGACTTAAATCTTTCAGCGCTATTTTCATTACTTTGAAATCAGAATTTAGTATAGTGACTTAACTCTTCATAATATAAAAGTTTATGTCTGATTTGGTGAATACATCCCCACGCATTCCGAAATATATTGCCATCCGAGATGAAATTGCCCATGAAATTGAGTCAGGACAATTAAGCTGTAATACAAAATTGGCATCTGAACGTGTGCTTTCAGAAAAGTTTTCGACCACTCGTGTCGCTGTACGTGAAGCGCTTTTAGCATTGGAAATGGATGGTCTTATCTACCGTTTAGATCGTCGCGGTTGGTTTGTAAGAGCGCCACGAATTATGTATCGCCCCCAATCAACCAAAAGCTTTAATCAATATGTACGCGAGCAAGACAGCATTCCTTCAACAGAATTAATGTCCGCAGAGCAAATATCAGCAACGCAGTGGGATGCCAAACATTTAAATTTAAATGTGGGAGACCCAATTTATTCAATTTGGCGTCGTCGCAGTATCAATGGGCGGCCAGCGGTTGTTGAGCATTTAAGGATCAATGCCAAAATTTTTCCTGATTTTTTAGCTCAGCCTTTAGAGGATTCAATTACCACCTTAATGGCGGAGAAGTACCAACGCCAATTAACGCGTGCTCACATTAATCTGTATCCAACGGCTTTTTCAGAACAACAGGCGAAAGCTTTACACGTTAATGTAGGCAGTATGGGGTTATATATTTGCCGAACCAATCGTGACCAAAATGGTGTCATTACAGATGTTGACCAAGAATATTGGTTGCATGATGTACTTGATTTACATTTTGAGGCGCATGAATAATTTTTAATCTTAATTAATCTGGTTTAAACCAGATTAATTAAACTGTCATAAACTTTTGCTCAAATACTGATTATCAAATCGCTGCATTCATTAGGAATGTTACATGAGTCAGTATTTAAGTAAATATAAAAAACGCCTGAGCACAATCGCATTTGGCCTAATTTCAGTAAGTGCTATGACTGGGTGCACAACACCTTCAAGTGCTCCAGATTTTGAACAAATTACGGTTTATACAGCAGTCGAAGCAGATCAGCTCAAACGCTATCAGTGGGAACTGAGAAAGGCGCATCCAGAATTAAAAGTAAAATGGGTGCGTGATTCTACTGGTGTGATTACCGCTAAACTTTTAGCAGAACAAAAGAATCCTCAAGCGGATGTGGTGATGGGGCTTGCCTTGACCAGTTTATTGGTCATGGAAAAAAATAATTTATTGCAACCTTATCGCCCGCAAAATGTCGAACAACTCAAAACAGAATTTTATAGTCAAAAACAAACTCCAACTTGGGCAGGGATGACGGCTTGGGAATCAGCAGTTTGTGTCAATAGCATTGAACTACAAAAGAAAAACCTCCCCATCCCACAAACTTGGCAAGATTTAACAAAACCGATTTACAAAGATTTAATTGTGATGCCAAACCCAGCATCGAGTGGTACAGGTTATTTAGATGTTACCGCTTGGATGCAAATTTTTGGCGAAAAACAGGCTTGGCAATATATGCAGGCACTCGACAAAAACATTTCCCAATATGTCCATTCAGGTTCTAAGCCCTGCAAAATGGCAGCACAGGGTGAAGCAGTTATTGGTATCTCATTTGGTTATCCGGGCTTTAAATTGAAATCTCGCGGCGCACCTTTAGAAATTGTTTATCCAAAAGAAGGCTTGGGCTGGGAAATGGAAGCATCGGCGATTGTGAAAGGGACGAAAAAATTAAGCAGTGCCCAAAAGTTTATGGATTGGACGGTCAGCCAAGCAGCCAATGAAGCGTATGCACGAAACTTTTCAATGGTGGCTCATCAGCAGGTCAAAAGCTTAAACCCCGATTTCCCGAAAAATCTGTCGCAAAAATTGGTTAAAAATGATTTTTATTGGGCGGCAGAACAGCGTGAAAAGATTTTAAAACAATGGTCAGAACGCTTTGAAAAGTAATTGAAAACGATTAGAAGAATTTTAGGTGAAGTATGCAAATTCCAACCCATTTACAAAATAGTCTTGCAGGACAAACGATGCAACATTCCGCAGGACATTTATTATCGACATTAAGAACCTACAAGGATAAAGAGTCAAAAATAGTGCTTGAAGCGGTGGATATTCAAAAATCCTTTGCACAGACGAAGGTTCTTGAGCACATCAACTTAGACCTTAAAGCAGGTGAGTTTGTGAGTTTTTTAGGGCCTTCAGGCTGCGGGAAAACCACTTTACTGCGTATTATTGCGGGGCTGGAACAGCCGGATTATGGGCGTGTCATTAAACAAAATATCGATATTACCCAGTTTAATACCGCTAAACGTAAATGCGGCATTGTGTTCCAAAACTATGCATTATTTCCCAATTTAACAGTTGCTGAAAATATTGCCTTTGGCCTGCATAAAAAGCACTGGACTACGACAGAACAGCAAGCACGTGTCACTGAGCTACTACAACTCATCGAACTGCCTGATATTGCTCTGAAATATCCTAACCAATTATCTGGCGGGCAGCAACAGCGTGTGGCACTCGCACGTGCAATTGCACCGAAACCGGATATTTTATTACTCGATGAACCTTTATCCGCTTTGGATGCCTTGGTTCGATTGAATTTACGTCAAAAAATTCGTGATATTCAACGTCAACTCAACTTACCGGCCATTATGGTAACGCATGATCAGGAAGAAGCTTTAAGCATTTCAGACCGTGTTGCTGTAATGAATAAAGGCATTATTGAACAATTAGATACGCCACATAATATTTATTATCGACCGCAAACTCGTTTTGTGGCACGTTTTATTGGGACGATGAATTTTATTCCTGCACAGGCTTTGGATAAAAAACGCTTAACTATCGGTACTGAATATTTCATTAATTTAGACCAGACAAACTTTCAAACCGGTGAAAAAGTGGAAATCGCTTTTCGTCCTGAAAATATAAAACTCTTGCCTCAACAAGACCGTAATTTGGACGGGTTACAACTGCCAATTCGTATTGTTAATATGGAATTTTTAGGTGCAAAACGCCGCTTATTCTGTGAACTAAGCATTTCACTGCAACCACAACAAGCTCCAATTGAGATCCGAATCGATGTCGATCATCAGCAGTTACAGCATTTAAATGATGTGATGTGGATGCATGTGGCAACCAATGCATTGCATGTTTTTGACCAAAAAGGACATGCAAAATGCTAAATCAATCAACCGCAGAAGTTTTGCTTAAAAACCAAACTTACCGACGACCTCGTTATTCACTGCGTTCCAATACGGTACTGGCAATTGCTGCAATTTTGCTGACTTTAAGCTTGATTGCACCGTTGATCTTGCTTTTACGCAGTGCATTTTTAAATGAACAACAGCAATTTGTAGGCTTTGGAAATTTTATTGAATATTTTTCCAATGCAGCGCTACTTTATTCCGTATTCAATTCGCTGTGGATTGCGCTGACGGCGATGTTAATAACGGTTTTTATTGCCAGCATTTATGCTTTTGCATTAATCAACAGCAATATTCGCGGCAAAGCATTTTTTAAGACAGTGGCATTTTTGCCAATTTTGGCACCGTCCATTTTACCTTCATTGGCATTGGTGTATTTATTTGGACAGCAGGGTGTATTTAAAGGCATTCTCGGTGATGTCGAAATTTATGGTCCGCTTGGGATTTTAATTAGCTATTGCTTTTGGCTCTTTCCAGCCATGGTCATGCTGATGATGGGGGCGTTTCGTAATATTGATCAGCGTCTGATTGAAGCCTCACATTCATTGGGTAAAAACACATGGCAAACGCACTGGGCTGTGACTTTACCCGCAATTCGCTATGGTTTAGTCAGTGCATGTTTGGTGGCTTTTACCTACGTCATTACAGATTTTGGGATACCTAAAGTCATTGGCGGGTCATTCAATATGATGGCTCTGGATGTCTATAAGCAAATTATTGGGCAGCAAAACATGAACATGGGAGCGGTGATTTCAATTCTCCTGTTATGTCCTGCCGTATTGGCTTTTATTTTCGATCGTTATCAAAGTCGTCGTCAGGAACGCTATCAGAATTTTCAAATTCAGCCTTATGCTGTACGCAAGCATCCGATGCTGGAAAGAATGCTCACGGTGTTCTGTGGACTAATTTCAGGCGGTATTTTATTAATTATTGTTACAGCAATTCTAGCCTCATTTATTCGCTATTGGCCATATGACTTATCTCTGACTTTGAGTCATTACCGTTTTGACTATGTTGATGGTGGCGGTTGGGCAAGTTACTTTAACTCTATTCAATTGGCATTTTTCAGTACGATTATTGGCACAGTTCTAATCTTCATGGTGGCCTTATTTACAGAGCGTTTTAAAAGTCATCCTGTGTTGAAAAATTACGTACAAATGTTGGTGCTCTTGCCTTTGGCTGTACCGGGTTTGGTCCTCGGGATTGCTTATATCTTGTTCTTTAATACCCCAGAAAATCCAATGTCTTGGCTCTATGGCGGTATGACGCTGCTGGTGATCTCAACCATTATTCATTATTACACCGTGCCGCATTTAACCCTGACCAATGCAATTAAACAGATTCCGGTACAACTGGATCATGCAGCACAGAGTTTGGGCACATCGAATTGGAAACTGTTTTCGAAGGTCTATTTACCGCTAACTTTTCCAGCATTATGTGATGTATCGGTCTATATCTTCGTTAATGCAATGACCACGGTTTCCGCTGCAATCTTCCTTTATTCGCCAGACACAGGCCTCGCTTCGGTTGCAGTGCTGAATATGGATGATGCCGGAGATACCGTTGCAGCCGTCGCCATGAGTATTTTGATCTTAATGACTTCTTGTCTCGTCAAATTACTGCATTGGAGCATTACCCGAAAAATGCTGAAATCCAGTCAACATTGGCGTGAATATTCACATTAATGTGTATTTTTAATTCATCTTTTATTTAACCCAATATTCAACTTAAAAAACGCTTTTTGAATAAGGCTAGGGATATTGCGTCCTGAAAAAAAGTTTCATGAACGAGGAATCGCGTAATGGCGACAATACATGCAGATTTAATCATCGTAGGTGCTGGAATTTTAGGTATCTCCGCAGCCATTCAAGCGGCTGAACAAGGATTAAAAGTTAAAGTCTTTGAAAAAGATGCGCAACCTGTGGGTGCGACGCGACGTAATTTTGGGATGGTCGGTACTTCAACCTTAAGTAAACCTGATGAACAATGGCGTGAATATGCCTTGGAAACGCGCCAATTTTATCAGCACATTCAAGCGAAAACCGATATTTCATTTCAGCAACGAGACGGTTTGTACCTTGCCAATACTGAGTTGGAATGGCAGGTTTTAAATGAGTTTGCAGAGGTAGCGCCGAATTATCAAATTCCTGTGACACTGTTAAGCAAGCAAAAGCTGTTTGACACCTACCGTTATTTGAATCCTCAGACTTCGATTCGTGGTGCGATGGTGTTTCATGAGGATTACTCGGTTGAACCGCATTTGGTTGGTGAGCGCTTATTAAAATATGCACAGCAATTGGGTGTAGAAATTTTCTGTAATGCTTGTGTTGTACAGACCGAGTCTCTGCAGGGAAACACACAGGTTCGACTTGCATCGGGGCAAAGTTTTGGGGCTAAAAAAATACTGATCTGCCACGGTGAAGTTACCCAAATTTTATATCCAGAATTGCTACAGAAAAAAGGCTTGCAACGCTGTGCATTACAAATGGCTTTGACCAAACCATTACAGCAAAACTTAAAGGCATCCATCTATTCAGGTTTATCCATTTCACGCTATCCGGCCTTTGAAATTTGTCCAAGCCATCAGGCACTAAAGCACAGCTCACAGCAAGGACTGGTGCAAAAGTACGGCATCCATATTTTGATCAAGCAAAATCAATTGGGTCAGTTGATCTTGGGCGATAGTCATGAATATTTCCCTATTGAAGATGCACCGCAGTTTCATCAACGCGAAGAAATCAATCAGTTTATTTCAACCTATTGTAAAGAAAACATTGGACTAGAAATTCCAGAAATTGAATTTCGCTGGAATGGCTATTACCTAACTCATCCACATGAGTTGGCCTGTGTGACGGAAGCAGAACCGAATATTTACTTGGTCAGTGCCATTGCAGGTAAAGGCATGACAACAGGCGCAGGTTTTATGAAAAAAGTTTTAGAAAATTATGTTTTGTAATCTGGTTTAAACCAGATTAATTTATACTAAATTAAATTTTAAACAGGCAGCAACAGAATGAATGCACATATTGAATTAGAAAACAAATACTTACTACTAACTCCAGGCCCTTTATCAACTTCAGCAGGTGTTCGACGTGCAATGCAAAGAGATTGGTGCACATGGGATAAAGAATATAACGCGCTGGTACAAGAAATTCGTAGCCGCTTAGTCGCTTTAGCAACAACGCAAACTGAGCTTTATAGCGCGGTGTTGCTGCAAGGCAGTGGCAGTTTTACGGTTGAATCAGTACTTGGTTCTGCCATTCCCAAAGATGGCAAAATTTTAATTATCAATAACGGTGCTTATGGCGCACGTATGGTGCAAATGGCACGTTGTTTAAACATTGACGTGGTTGAACTGAATTATCCAGAAATGCAAATCCCTAATTTAGAGGAGATTGAACAGGCATTAAGTGATGAGCGCATTACCCATGTGTCATGTGTGCATTGCGAAACAACGACGGGTTTATTAAATCCAATTCAGGACATTGGCCGCGTGGTTAAAGATGCTGGCAAAGTGTGGATTGTGGATGCCATGAGCTCATTCGGCGGCGTACCTATGGATATTGCAGATTTAGACATCGACTATCTGATTTCAAGTGCCAATAAATGTATTCAAGGCGTTCCGGGTTTTGGCTTTGTTTTGGCAAAAAGACAACAATTGCACGCATGCCAAGGTTTGGCGCGCTCTGTCAGCTTAGACCTTTTTGATCAGTGGAATACGATGGAGCAACAAAATGGGAAATGGCGTTTTACTTCGCCAACGCATGTGGTTCGTGCATTTTACCAAGCATTATTAGAGTTAGAACAAGAAGGCGGGATTGAGGCACGCCATCAACGCTATTCAACCAATCAGCAACGTTTAGCAACGGGTATGCAAAAGTTAGGCTTCAAAATGGTGCTTGATCAAAACACGCCACAGTCTCCAATTATCACGACATTTTTATATCCCGATGAACCGAATTTTAGTTTTCAGGACTTATATGAAAACTTAAAAGACGCCGGCTTTGTGATTTATCCGGGCAAAGTCACTGATTTGAACTGTTTCCGCATTGGCAACATTGGCGAGGTCTATCCAGAAGATATCGAACGTCTGTTGCTCGCAATTGCGCAGTACCGTCAAGCTTAAATTTTTAACTCTTATTTTTATTATTTTCTTATAGGACATGAATATGACAACTTTAAATACAAAATTACAGGCTGTGGTTTTTGATTGGGCTGGAACAACGGTAGACTTTGGCTCTCGTGCACCGATTTTAGCTTTTATGGCACTATTTTCAGACAATAAAGTTGATATCACGATTGAGGAAGCACGCGCACCGATGGGGTTAGAAAAGCGTGACCATATTGCAGCAGTCCTTGCGATGCCACGTGTCGCAGCAGCATGGAAGCAAGCGCATGGTACGGAAGCAACGGTTGCAGATATTGATCGTTTATATCAGGACTTTATTCCGTACCAATTGAAATCCATTCCCCTGTGTTCTGCTTTGATTCCCGGTGCTGTAGAGGTATTTGCCGATATTCGCAGTCGTGGTGCAAAAATAGGTAGCAATACCGGTTACGCATCGATGATGATTGGTCAGTTGGTCAAAGATGCGGCTGAACAAGGCTATGAGCCAGACTGTATGATTACGGCAAGTGATGTCAAATATGGTCGACCATATCCAGAAATGTTATGGAAAAACCTGATTGAATTAGATGTCTCTGATATTAAAACCGTGGTTAAAGTCGATGATACCGTGGTTGGAATTGAAGAAGGCTTAAATGGTGGATGCTGGACGGTTGGCCTTGCGGTCAGTGGCAATGAAGTTGGGCTCAGTTATGAAGAATGGTCGGCATTGCCTGAGTCAGAACAAACTATTTTAAAAGAAAAAGCCTATACAAAAATGCGCGCATCGGGCGCACATTATGTTATCGACAGTATTGCCGATTTACCTGCGGTTTTAGATGCAATTGAAGACCGTTTAGCAATGAGTGAAAAGCCTTAATACTAAGCGTTTAAGTGTATAGGTTGAGATGTATAGATATTCAGATGGATAGCTATACATCTTTTTTTATTTTTAAAGTCTTTTATTTTGAATAACATATTAAGAAAATTAGGAGCATTTGATTCAAGAGAAAAACTAAAAAATCCTAATAACCATTCTCCTAAAAAATGAATCTCAACGACACGATGACATTAAAATTTATGGCTCAGGATTTAACAATAGCTTCACTATATCACTCAATTTCAGTGCAATAAGTTCTGGATTTAATGAGTATTTTGAATATGATTTTTGCCCTAAGTATATATTTTTAGTTTGAATTTAGAGCAGTTTAAATTACATTGAAATAAACAGCCTGAAAATTAGACATGGTGTCCCATGAAAAAAGGTGTAATCGTTGCCATTTTAGTCCTCATACTCGCTGCCATGGGCGGCGTTTGGTATTATTTTAATCAGGCCAAAACAGATGATGGCACGTTAACGCTTTATGGCAATGTCGATATTCGCCAAGTTTCACTGGCATTTGAACAAGCAGGCCGTATACAGGTTTTAAATGTTCAAGAAGGCGACCGCGTCAAAAAAGGTGAGGTACTTGCGACGCTCAATACCGATGGTTTAAATATTCAAAAACAACAAGCTGAGGCACAGCTTAAAGTACAACAACAAACCGTCATCGAACTCGATGTCGGAACGCGCCCTGAACAAATCACACAAGCAGAAGCCTTGCTGGCTTCGACTCAAGCTCAGCTCAATAAAGCTAATAAAGATTTACAGCGGCTACAAGTTTTATTTTCAAGTACTGCTGGCCAAGCGATCAGTCAACAAGAACTGGATTATGCAAAAAGCAATCAAGCGACTGCACAAGCTGCGGTCAAAGAAAAACAAGCCAATCTGGCTTTATTAAAACATGGCGCGCGCCGTGAAGACCGTGAAGCGGCAAAAGCTCAAACGGAGGTTGCACAAGCAGGACTGGATTTTATTAATTATCAAATTCAGCGCAGTGTGTTGGTTTCGCCAGTCGATGCTGTGGTGCGAGCACGTTTGCAAGAAGTCGGTGATATGACCACGGCACAAAAAACGGTATACACCTTGGCTTTGACCAATCCCAAATGGGTTCGTGTATATGCTAATGAAAATCAGCTGGGTCAAATCAAAATGGGTGGGAAGGCTGAAATTATCCGTGACTCACAGCCTGATCAGCCTATCCAAGGCAAAATTGGCTTTATTTCATCGGTTGCTGAATTTACCCCTAAAACCGTACAAACGGAGGATATTCGTACCACCTTGGTGTATGAAGTACGGGTCTATGTTCAAGATCCTCAAGATGCTTTAAAAATGGGGCAGCCTGTAACGGTAAACATTGTTCAGGCCAATGTAGAGTAATTGCGTATGACAGCTCCACATGTCGTTGTTGCGAAAAATCTGCGCCAAATATTTTCTGCAACGGAGCAGAAAAATTCAGAGATTGTGGCGATTCAGGACTTAAATCTTGAAATCAAGTCAGGGCAGTTGACGGCTTTGGTAGGACCCGATGGCGCGGGGAAAACAACCTTTATGCGACTGCTTGCGGGGCTATATGAACCGAGTGCTGGTTCGCTTGAAGTGCTTGGTGTAGATGTCGCCAAACAGCCGCAGTATGTTCAAGATCGTATTAGTTATATGCCACAGCGTTTTGGTCTGTATGAGGATTTAAGCGTTCAAGAAAATTTAGATTTGTATGCAGACCTTCATGGTGTAGCGAAAGATATGCGACAAGAACGTTTTGCTCGACTGCTTGCCATTACGGATCTCAGCAAATTTATTGAACGGCCAGCAGGAAAACTTTCGGGGGGCATGAAACAAAAGCTAGGTTTGGCTTGTACCTTGGTGCGATCTCCAGAACTTTTACTGCTTGATGAACCTAGCGTCGGTGTAGACCCCTTATCACGACGAGATTTATGGGAAATTATTCAGCAGTTGGTGGCTGAGGAAAACCTGAGTGTCATCATCAGTACCGCTTATATGGATGAAGCCGAGCGCTGTGCTGAAGTTTATGTTATGTATGATGGAAAAGTTTTAAATCAAGGTACACCAGAAGCCCTGAGTGCAGAAGCTGAAGGCTTAACTTGGCAGGTTCATCCACCACAGGGGATGAAATCTCGCGTACTTCAGTCACAACTCTTGGACTTAACTCAGTACATTACCGATGCTGTACCCAAAGGAGATGCTGTACGGTTTATTAGTACCCGAGCATATCCACAGCTTCCAAGCCAATATTTACCTGAACATTGCCAGATAGAAGCACGACCCGCAGAACTTGAAGATGCTTTTATGCTGTTGTTGCATCAAGCACAGCAAGATAATCAGCCACAGGCAGATATTCTGAATGAACCTATTTTAGATTCACATGAGCAAGAACGCATTGATTTAACTCAAACTCCAATTACGCAATTCACCACGGACTCGGACACAAAAAATGAACCAGTCATTCAGGTACAAGATGTAGTTCGAAAATTTGGTGATTTTACTGCCGTTGCTCAGACCTCATTTGAGGTACAACGTGGTGAGATTTTTGGATTACTTGGCCCTAATGGTGCAGGAAAAACTACAACCTTTAGAATGCTTTGCGGGTTATTGCCTGCAAGTAGTGGTTCTTTACAAGTTGCAGGAGTGAATTTGCGTTATGCGAGTGCGGATGCACGGCGTAAAATTGGTTATGTCTCGCAGAAATTTGCCTTGTATAGCAATTTAAGTGTCTTAGAAAATTTGAAATTCTTTGGTGGAGCTTATGGCCTGACAGGCAAAAAACTCAAACAGCGCATTGAGCAATCATTAATTCAATTTAATTTAAACCCTGTGGCCAAAAGTGGAGATTTACCCAATGGTTTTAAACAACGTTTATCCATGGCCACGGCACTTTTACATCAACCTGAAATTATCTTTTTAGACGAACCAACGAGTGGAATTGACCCACTGGCACGGCGTTCATTTTGGTACACCATTGGTGAACTGGCCAATCAAGGCATGACAATTATTATTACCACGCATTTTATGGAAGAAGCGGAATATTGTGATCGTATTGCCATACAAGATGCAGGCAAACTGTTAGCACTGGGTTCACCCAAAGCGGTACGTTTGCAAGCTGGGACTGCTCAAGTGCATGATATGAACAGTGCATTTATTGCGATTGTTGAACAGGCAAGGAGAGGTGTATGAGTTCTATTGCTTTTTTTCGCCGTCTCTATGCTTTGATCATCAAAGAAAGTCGCCAATTACTGCGCGACAAAAGCAGTTTGGCTATTGGTTTGGTGTTGCCAATCATTTTAATTCTCTTGTTTGGCTATGGTCTTTCGTTTGATTTAAGTAATGGTCGTGTCGCAGTCGTGGTACAGCAAAGTTCACCGCAAAGCGAGCAACTCATTTCAGGTTTGAATGGCACAAAGTATTTGTCGGTAACGCCATATACTAATTTCCATGACGCTGAGGAAGCCATGGGGCGCGCAGAAGTGGATGCGATTGTTCATCTGCCTTCAGATTTTGCCAGCCAACTGGAAAATGGCAGTGCTACCATTCAGATGATCAGTAATGGACGTTCCACCAGCATTGCCACAACCATACAAGGCTATATTTCAGGGGCATTCGCCACGGCACAAGCCATTCAAGCAGACCGTAGTCAGTCCAGTCCTGCCATCGGCATGATCACGGTTGAACAGCGAATGTGGTTTAACGAGTCTGCCAACAGTATGTGGTTTTTAGTCCCCGGTTTAATTGTATTAATCCTGACTTTAATTGGGGCATTTCTGACCGGTTTATTGATTGCCCGAGAAAGGGAACGCGGAACACTCGAAGCTGTTTTTGTTACACCTGTACGACCACTTGAAATCGTGATTGCCAAACTCACGCCTTACATTGTGATTGGTATTGTAGATATTGTGATGTGTCTGCTTGCAGCCTCTTGGATTTTTGATGTGCCCATTCGAGGTTCATTGCTCTCGGTGGTCAGTGCCTCATTTCTCTATTTAATGGTGTCGCTATTGCTGGGTTTAACCATTTCTGGCTTTGCCCAAAGTCAGTTTCAAGCCAGTCAAATTGCCTTACTTGCGAGTTTTATGCCGGCCTTGATGTTATCTGGCTTTGTTTTTGATACTCGAAATTTACCTGTTGTAGTGCAAGTCGTCAGCCATCTTTTACCTGCAACGCACTTTATGACCCTAATTAAAACCTTATTTTTAGGGGGTGATGATTGGCGGTTATGGTTTAAAGAATGCGGAATCTTGATGATTTATGTGGTCTTACTCACGGTCGCATCGTGTCGATCGCTGAAAAAGCGCTTGAGGTAATTCAATATGAGTTCTTTTTTTGCATGGCTAAAGTATTTGATGGTGTTGGTACGTAAAGAGTTCCTGACCATTTTTAGTGACCCTGCGAATCGAATCATCTTATTTGCACCTGCGTTGATACAAGCCTTATTGTTTGGCTATGCTGCAAGTTATGACGTGAATCATGTTGATTATGCCGTCTTGGATCAGAGTCATGGACAAGCCTCAGCCCAACTGTTACAGCATTTAGATGGTTCAGGTATTTTTAACCGTACGGCGACTTTAGACAATAATGCTCAAATTCAACACGTGATTGATGAGCGTCAAGCGCTCGCAGTGATCACGATTCCGAGTGATTTTGAGGATAAATTAAATCAAGGACAAGGCTCACCGATTCAAGTCATTTTGGATGGTCGTAACTCATCCACAGCAGGTATGGCCGGCGCTTATATCAATAACGTGGTTGCAGAGGTCAATCAAGAACGTTCCGATGCCATGCCACGCATTAATATTCAAAGTCGAGTTTGGTATAACCCTAATGCAGAATCACGCTGGGGGTTAATGCCTTCTCTGATTGCTGCTTTAAGTATGATGCAAACCTTGTTGCTTTCGGCGCTTTCGGTCGCAAGAGAAAGGGAACAGGGCACGTTTGATCAGCTCTTGGTGACGCCGTATAGACCGCTTGAGATCATGATTGGTAAAGCCTTGCCGCCGATTTTTGTCGGTTTGATGCAATCGACGATTATTTTATTGATTATTCTGTTTTGGTTCAAAATTCCAATGAATGGCTCGTTCGCATTGCTATATTTGGGATTGGTTAGTTTTAATATTGCTGTGGTTGGCGTCGGTTTATCTATTTCGGCGATTTCCTTAAATATGCAACAAGCCATGTTGTATACATTTTTCTTAATCATGCCGCTGATGTTGTTGTCGGGGCTATTAACGCCGGTACAAAATATGCCGCCGGTCTTGGAAATCGCTACCTATGCCAATCCTTTACGTTTCGGCATTGATCTGATCCAACGTATTTATTTGGAAGGTGCGACTTTGGCACAAGTGAAGTGGGACTTTGGACCGATGTTTATTTTGGCGATTATTACACTGCCTTTGGCGGCCTGGTTATTTAGAAATCGATTGTCCTGATCCAATAGCATCAATGACACAATCAATTGTACAGAACACAGCCAACTTTTTCATAAAATAGACATTGCAAAATAGACAAAAATTGAAGTTTCAATTTGTATCGCTTTTTCACTTCTTGGGCATGAGATAAACCTTTAAGCCTGAGGGGTTACGCATTTCAAATTGCATCGCATAATGATATTTATTCAAGATCATTTTAAGTAAAGACAAGCCCAAACCGTGGCCTTTTTGCTGTGCCGATTTGCGCCAAAAACGTTGCCCCAAATACTGAATATCCTCTTGATTTAAGCGATCACCATTGTCCTGAATGATTACCATTGAATCCTGCATGGCAATCTCAATCTGTGAGGCATAGGCATGTAATAGGGCATTTTCAATTAAATTTTTTAAGATTGTATAAAGTGCAAATTCTGGCAGGGGAATGCTCGTCAGACTTTGCCAATCAATCTGTATTTTCTTGCTCGCTTCTGGATAGATTGTCGCTAAATCCTCCAAAACTTTTTCCAGTACATGGTTAATGTTTATTTCAGGCATCTTTTCTGTCAACGATCCATCGGCTTCAGACAGTAAAAGCAACTGTTCTAATAACTCTGCATAACGGCGGATACTACGATTGGCTTGTTCTAAATTGTGTTGTACCTTCGGTGAAGTTTCTTGTTGTGCCATGAGCTGCGCCAGTTGTACATGGGTCTTGATCGCAGTCAATGGACTGCGTAGTTCATGGGCGGCATAGGATGTAAATACTTTTTCATTTTCAAGGCTTTGATGTAACTTCTGAATCAATGTCATAGAGTTATTGACAAAGGGTTGTACTTCTTGAGGAATATTTTGTGGTTTTAAACGCGTAATATAGTCGGCAGCTGCATTTAAGTCTAAATCTGGCTGGCTTAAATGTGCAGCAATTTGATCTAGTGCTTTAAATTCTCGACGAATAATCCAAATAATCAAGGCAATGCAGATAATCAAAGACAGGATCAAGGGAATCAGGACAGACTGTAAAATCTGCTTGAGTAATGATTCACGCAAGAACATTCGTTCTGCGGCAACCACTTGTATGTCATTTTTACGCAGGACATAACTGCGCCATTCAACGCCACCTTGCTGCCATGTACTAAAGCCCAAAGGCTGCTGACTGAGATTGCTGGGTGCACCACGGGTTTTGGCGACAATATGTTGTCCCACCGAAATATCTGAACTAAATAAAGACACTTCGCATGCAATCAGTTGATCGGCATCGCTATTTTTCTGTGCTTGTTGCAGCGCGTAATCATCTAAGGTTTGCATAGGCAGTTGCTGAATTAAACGCGCCACCATTTGAGTCGATGCAGAAAGTCGTTGATCTAAAGTCTCTTGGAGTCTTTTTTGCAAATCAACATAGAGCCAAACAAAGACAAGACTCCACAGAACGACAAATACAGCCAGTAAACTGCTGACCAAACGCCATTTTAAACTGTAATTTTTCTGCATCTGGGCTTACTCAGCGGTTTTAAACATATAGCCGACACCACGAACCGTTTGAATAAAGTGAGCATCTAGTTTTTGTCTTAAATGATAAATATGTACATTTAACGCATTACTTTCAATACTGTCCTGATAACCATAAAGTTTATCGAGCAACTGTTCATTTTTTAAAATTTGATTGGGATGGCTCATAAATGTTTCAAGCAAACTATATTCACGTCTCGACAGTAAAATCGGGTGATTCTGATAAGTAACTTCTTGAGTATCTTTATTTAAAACGAGCGCGCCAAATTTTAAAATATTTGAAGAAAAACCACGATGTCGTCGACTTAGCGCATAAATTCGAGCAATCAATTCATCCAGTTCAAAAGGTTTAGTTAAATAATCATCTGCGCCAATATTCAGCGCTTCAACACATTGCTGTGTTTGCAGTCGTGCAGTTAACACCAAGACAGGAGTATGAATTTGATCTTGTCTCCACTGAGTCAATAAATCCAGACCGTCCTGATCTGGAAGTCCTAAGTCTAGCAGGCAAAGATCGACAGCACTGTGGCGAATAAAATAATCGGCATCACGCGCTGTACTGACATGCTCCACCGAGATATTTAAAAAATCCAAAGCGGCTTTAATGCCATCGGCGATATATGGATCATCTTCAACCAAAATGACAAACATATCGGCTCCTTATAAATATGCATTCATTTTATAAATGATTTATGCTGTTAATGCTCTCTTAATTTTGAGTTTTCCATAATAGGACCATTACAACGAATTGATGAATTAGAGACCCAACATGATGATGTGGCTGTTTAGAATATTTACAGTATTGGTAATCGCCATGTTGAACACCGCACATGCCGAATTTTTACCACCGGATCAGGCATTTCAATTTCAAGCCGAATCAACCCGTACTGACCAAGCCCATCTGACATGGAAAATTGCCGATGGCTATTATTTATATCATGATCAAATAAAAGTGAAGCAAGGAGATAAATCCTTAAGCTTGTCGCTACCAACACCAAAAGAAAAAGATGATCCAAATTTTGGCATAACTGACGTTCATTATGGAAAAGTTACGACCAATATCAGCACAAAACCAGATCAAAGTTATCACGTGCAATGGCAGGGCTGTGCAGAAAGTGGGCTATGTTATCCCGTTCAACGCATGACCATCCAAACGGATGCAGATGGTTTATTGCTCGGACAAAAACCTGCGCAGAAAAAGTTGCTTGAAGAATTAGAAACTGTTCCATCTCCTGCGACTTCGATTCTCCAAAATGCTGAAAAGCCTAAAAAAGAAAAAGATAAAGAACAAGAAGAAGCAGAAAAGAAATTGGAAGACAGCCCAACGATTTCAGCAGAGGCCGAACCTTCAGTAGTGAAGGAAAATCAGGCGTTAACAGTTGAAAGCACTCAGGAACTAAATTCACTCGACCAAGCTTCAAGTGAAGTCCAACCAGATACAGAAAAATCATCAAATACAGCAGAAGAAATAGTTAAGACGAATGTAGAAGAAACTACAAAGTTAGATTGGAACAATGACCAATTCTTTTTAAATTTGCTTTCCAGCAACAATTTATTTTTAAATTTACTGGTGTTCTTGGTACTCGGAGTATTACTGGCATTCCTTCCTTGTTCTTTGCCCTTAATTCCAATTTTGTCGAGTATTTTGGTGCAACGTCATCGCGGTTATCGAGCTGGGATCATCGCGGGGATGTTCGTGCTAGGTATGGCATTTGTTTATGCGATTATGGGACTCGCTGTCGCTCAGTTGGGCTATAACTTTCAACGTTGGCTACAAAGCCCAATTTTCATCAGTATTTTTGCCCTGTTATTCATTATCTTTGCCTTAAATTTATTCGGTGCTTTTCAATTATCGTTGCCACAAGGCTTGTTGCAACGTTTAGACCAATATCAGCAAAAACAAAAAGGCGGTACGCTCATTGGTTCACTGCTAATGGGTATGATCGCTGCGCTGATTGTAGGCCCATGTATGAGTGCACCATTGGCAGGTGCATTGTTGTTTGTTTCCAAGCTGAATCAACCGTTTATGGGTGCAAGTTATTTATTTGTACTTGGGTTGGGTATCGGTTTACCGCTATTTATTGCCTGCGTATTTGGCGCTCAATATTTGCCTAAACCGGGTGTCTGGATGGACCGCCTGAAATTTGCTTTTGGTTTTGTCATGCTCTTGTTGGCCGTATATTTCTTGCGTCCACTCTTAGCGAGCGTGATTTATTTCAGTGCAATTGGTCTTATCTTTTTAGTTATGACAGGTTATATCTTGTTGAAAATTCGACCGAAAGTTTCCCGTACTGTGACGCAGATACTCATTTTAGTTTTGAGTTTGGCAACAGCCGTTACAGGAGCTTGGTATTTAAAACAAGCATGGTCACAAGTCTATGCAACACAAGTCAATGAACGCTTAACTTGGCAAAAAGTACGCACACAGCAAGAATTACAGGCAGCATTGCAGGCTGTGCGTGGAAAGGCTGTAATTATTGATGTCTATGCAGACTGGTGCGTGGCGTGTCAGCCGATTGAAAATGAAGTTTTACCACGTGCGGATGTACAGCAGGCTTTAACATCAGTGGAACGAATTAAATTGGACATCACTGATTATCATGCCAGTCAGGATGAGCTGTTAAAAAAATGGCAGGTTTTAGGGCCGCCAACCATGATTTTACTCAACTCAGATCATCAAGAACTGCGTAATTTACGCTTAACAGGTACGTTTAGTGCAGAACAATTGATTGGCCGTTTACAGCAGTTTGATCAAGGAGAGCAGCCATGATCTCGAGTGAAGCGCTGCATATCGGCCCAATCATGCTGCCTTGGACTTTGGTTTTTCTTATTTTAGCCTTAATTGCTACATCATTAATGGGACGTTACGCCGGAAAACAATTGAAATGGCCAGAGTCCACCATGCGCACATTTCAAGATTCGATTTGGAGTAGCGTTTGGATTGGGATGATTGTCGCACGTGTGGTCTTTATTTTCTTGCATGCTGAGGCTTATTTCGCATCTCCAATCGATATGCTGAAGATTCAAGACAAAGGCTTTCACTTATTAAGTGGTGTTATCTTTGGTGCTTTATGGTTCTTTTGGAAGAATAAAGCCTTGGCGTTAAAGGCGAAAATCATCTTGCTCTTTACGTTCACGGTATTTCTGGGGATAGGCTTGGGGTTACAGGCCGTATTGCAAAAAGAAACCCATTATCCAGATTTAAAATTTAAACCACTGACTACAGCACATTTACCTAACAGCACAGCGATTGCATTAAACCAATTTAAAGGTCAGCCAACAGTTGTCAATTTATGGGCAAGCTGGTGTCCGCCTTGTCATCGTGAAATGCCGGTTTTAGCCAAAGCGCAGCAGCAACATGCTGACATTAATTTTGTGCTGCTTAATCAAGGAGAAGATGTTGAAACTGTAAAGAAATATTTACAGAAAAATCACTTCGCATTTAAACATGTACTTTTTGACCCAAACGGTGAGATGCCGCAGCAGATGAATACTTTTGGTTTGCCAACGACTTTCTTTTTTAATGCACAAGGACAATTGCTTGAGCGCCATCAAGGGGAATTGACCGCAGCCATGCTTCAGCAATACCTCAACAAGATTTCAGAAAACAATTAAATCAGGAAAATAGCATATGAACAAAATTCAACAGTTTTTAGCCCTCAATCTATGCTTCATGCTGAGCATGAATGTACAGGCTGACATTAAAAAACAAATTGAAAAGGAAGGATTTGTATTTGTAAAACAAATTCCTGCACCCACTGGTATGACTGGTTGGGTTGGACATCAAGATCAATATTCCAACACGGTATTTATTTCTAATGATCAGAAATACTACATTAAGGGCGAAATGTACGATGCACAGGGCAATAACCTGTCAAATGCATTGATCGAACAACATATGAAAAAAGCCGTCCTTGATGATGTATGGAAAACTTTAGAGTCGTCTACATGGATTCAAGATGGCCAAAAAAATGCACAACGCATTGTTTATGTGTTTTCTGACCCGAACTGTCCGTACTGTTATAAGTTCTGGCAAGCAGCGCGTCCTTGGGTTAAGGCGGGCAAAGTTCAATTGCGCCATATTCAAGTTGGTGTGATTCGTGATGAAAGTCGTGCCCAAGCTGCAGCCTTATTAATGTCAAAAAATCCTGAAGCTGAATTTTTAGAGCTTAATTCAAATAAAGGTAAAAAAAGTTTAAAGAAAGTTGAAAAAATACCTGCTGATATCGCGAAGAAAATTGATTTTAACGAAAGTCTCATGAGCAAATATGGTTTTTTCTCAACACCATCTATGGTCTGGAAAGACAGCAAAGGCGAGTTTAAGTCTGCGCAGGGAATGAGTGTTGATTTAAAAGAAATATTTGAAAATTAAGGATCATTGATCAAGAGCTTGAGCTGTTTAATCTAGCAGCTCTGTTGTTTTATTAGTTGAATCAAAAGGGCTTAATAATACCACATCGTAGTAATTCACCTTTATTCTTCCTAACTTCCCATTAATATATCTTGCTGGATATCGGCCTGTTTACGTAAATAATCCCAGACCAATTTAATTTTAGGCTCATGCTGTAAATCAACTAAAGTCAGCATCCAAAAGGTATGTGTAAAACAGACTTGATCACTTAAAACCTCACAGAGTTCAGGCTGATTGATTGCAATAAATCGAGGCAAAATCGCTAAACCAGCGCCTGAACTTACAGCAATTTGCTGAGCTAAAATACTATTACTTCGGAAACATGCGGTGAGCTGTAAGGGGAGTCGTTCAAGTCGGTAAAGTTCAGAGCTATAAACTAAATCATCAATATAATCGACAAAGCGATGCTCAGATAAATCTTCAACTTTTTTAATTTCAGGATTATTTTTTAAATATTGCTGGCTGCCATACAGTTTTAATGTGTAATTACTGAGCCGAGTAATAATATAAGGACCTGATTTTGGACGTTCGATGGAAATGACAATATCTGCTTCCCGATGAGATAAACGAATGGTTTTGGGCACTGGAATCAGGTCAATGCTAATCAATGGATAATGTTGGGAAAATTCTGCTAATAATCGAGTTAAATAGGCTGTTCCGAAACCTTCAGGAGCACCAATTCGGACTCTGCCCTGAAGTGGATTTGGCTTTTCAATCTGTAAAAAAGACTGTTCCATTTGCTCTACACGAGGAACTAAAGTTTTGCCTTCAGCCGTTAGTTCATAACCTGTCGCTTCACGTTTAAAAAGTTGCATACCCAGTGTCTGTTCAAGTGCTTGGATACGTCGTGCGACTGTACTGTGCTCAACACCCATGAGTCGAGCCGTATTCGTGAGCGTTTTAGCGCGCGCCAACACCAAAAAAAAGCGTAAATGATCCCAGTCGACTTTCATATATTGTTTAACGTCCTGTTAAATATTTATTCAATTTTATCTTGTGCAAATTTGCACAATCATCGTGCAACATTTTGCGTTGGTGGTCAAAGTTTTCTTTGTTAGTCTGTTGAAACAGCGTAAAAATACAGCAACAACTACGCGAAATAGAATATGAAATAAAACAGGCCATCGGGCATATATTGACAATAAAGATCACGGAGCGATCATGAACGCTATTCATCAACCCTATAAAAACACCCAACTCACTACGGCTAAACTGCTGATCAATGGTGAGTTTGTTGAGTCACAGACGAGCAATTGGAAAGACATAGTTAATCCCGCGACTCAAGAAGTGATTGGACAAGTGCCTTTCGCAACTCCTGAAGAAGTCAATGCAGCCATTGCTGCGGCACAGAATGCTTTTGCCAGCTGGCGACAAACACCAATTCAAGCGCGTATGCGCATTATGCTGAAATTGCAGGATTTAATCCGCAGCAATATGAAAAGCATTGCTCAAGTGCTGACTGCTGAACAAGGCAAAACACTAGCAGATGCGGAAGGAGATATTCAGCGCGGCTTAGAAGTAGTAGAGCATGCTTGCTCAGTCGGCACCTTACAAATGGGTGAGTATATTGAAGGGGTAGCACGAGGTGTTGATACCTATACCTTACAACAGCCTCTTGGTGTCTGTGCAGGTATTACGCCCTTTAACTTTCCTGCAATGATTCCATTGTGGATGTTCCCAATGGCGATTGTTTGCGGTAATACTTTTGTTTTGAAACCATCTGAACAAGATCCACTTTCAACCATGATGTTGGTTGAGCTGGCAATACAGGCCGGTATACCAGCAGGTGTATTGAACGTGGTACATGGCGGTAAAGAAGTCGTTGATATGTTATGTACCCATTCAGATATTAAAGCGATTTCTTTTGTCGGTTCTACAGCGGTTGGAACACATGTTTATAATCTCGCAGGACAGCATGGTAAACGTGTGCAGTCGATGATGGGGGCAAAAAACCATGTTGTCGTCATGCCTGACGCCAATAAAGAACAAACCTTAAATGCTTTAGTCGGTGCTGCATTTGGTGCGGCCGGACAGCGTTGTATGGCGCTTTCCGTTGCGGTGATGGTCGGTGAAACCAAACATTGGGTTGATGAATTGGTGACTAAAGCGAAAACACTGAGTGTAAATGCTGGACATGAGCCAAATACAGATGTAGGTCCGGTAATTTCACCTCAGGCTAAAGCGCGTGTCATCGATTTAATTAACAGTGGTATAGAGCAGGGTGCTGAAATCCTGTTGGATGGTCGCGATGTTCAAGTGAAAGGTTATGAGCAAGGTAATTTTGTCGGTCCAACGATCTTTAATCAGATCAATACCGAGATGCGAATCTATAAAGAAGAAATATTTGGTCCAGTCCTTGCGATTATTCATGTGGATAGCTTAGAGGAAGCGATTGCCTTAGTGAATAACAATCCATTTGGTAACGGTGTGGGACTATTTACCCAAAGTGGTACGACTGCACGAACCTTCCAAAATAGCATCGATATTGGTCAGGTTGGAATTAATATTCCAATTCCAGTACCGGTTCCATTCTTTAGCTTTACTGGTTCAAGAGGCTCGAAACTCGGTGATTTGGGGCCTTATGGCAAACAAGCTGTACAATTCTACACGCAGACAAAAACCATCACAAGCCGTTGGTTTGAGGACGATCAAGAAGCGGGTAGCGTCAATACCACCATTAGTCTGCGCTAAGGAGAAGAACCATGAAAATTGCTTTTATTGGTTTAGGAAATATGGGCGGTTCGATGGCGCAGAACCTGCTTAAATCAGGACAAACTGTTTTTGGCTATGATTTAAGTGAAGTGGCGTTACAGCATTTCGCGGAAGCTGGCGGGGTGGTTTGTGCCAGTCCACAAGCTGCTGCGAAAGAGGCGGATGTGGTCATTACTATGTTGCCTGCGGCTCAGCATGTCCGTGAGGTCTATTTAGGCGAGAACGGCGTCCTTGCGGTATTGAAAGCCGGCAGTTTATGTATTGATAGCAGCACGATTGATCCGCAAACCATTCAACAGATTGCTGAAATTGCCAAAACAAAAAATATTGCAGTATGTGATGCCCCTGTTTCAGGTGGGACACTTGGTGCAAAAGATGGCACCTTGACTTTTATGGTCGGTGCGGATGATGCAACTTTTGAAGCAACCAAACCAGTATTGAGTCTAATGGGAAAAAATCTGGTGCATTGTGGTGTAGTTGGGACAGGTCAAGTCGCTAAAATCTGTAATAACTTGATCTTAGGGATTTCAATGACGGCTGTTGCAGAAGGTATGGCACTTGGCGTGAAACTAGGTATTGATCCAAAGGCATTGGCAGGTGTGATTAATAGCTCTACTGGACGTTGCTGGAGTTCAGAAATTTATAACCCGTGGCCTGGAATTTGTGAAAACGCGCCTGCTTCACGTGGTTATAGTGATGGCTTTGCTTCACAGTTAATGTTGAAGGATTTAGGACTAGCTGTGGATGCAGCAAAACACGTTGATCAGTCTGTTGTTTTGGGTGAAAAAGTTCAAGAAATGTATCAAAAGCAAAGTGTGGGTGATACGGCTCGTTTAGATTTCTCCAGCATTATCCAACAATACGCATAAAAAGATTAATAAGCAAAAAGGGTAGCAAGGATTTGCTACCTCAAAAAATCAGTAAAAACAATATTTAGACTGAGGTAATGAGATGTTGAATTATCAGGAAGCGGTTCAGACATTTGATTTAAATACGGTTGCAAATGAGTTGTTATCTGGTTCATTGAACGAGCTCAATGCATGTTATGAATGCTGCGATCGTTATGCAGACACAGATAAAGTGGCGTTGTATTGGCATGCTAAAGATGGCCGTAAAGAACAATTTACTTTTGCGGAATTAAAGAAATATTCAAGCCAGTTTGCCAATTTTTTAAAATCCCAAGGTGTACAGGTGGGTGATCGAGTATCAGGGCTTTTACCTCGTACCGCAGAGTTGATTATTACCATTTTGGCGGCATGGCGAATCGGTGCAGTTTATCAGCCGTTATTTACCGCTTTTGGGCCTAAAGCGATTGAACATAGACTTAAACTCGCGGGCAGTAAATTTGTCGTGACCGATTTAGCAAATCGGGAAAAGTTAGTGGGTTTAGAAGATTGTCCGCCGATTGTGACCGTGCATGCGGAACAAGTGGTTGAGCAATATCCTCAAGATATCAGTTTTTGGGACGTGCTGAATCAGCAGTCAGATGCTTGTGAACTGGTGATGCGTCAGAGTAGTGATCCATTTTTATTAATGTTTACTTCAGGGACTACAGGCCCGGCAAAACCTTTGCAAGTGCCACACAAAGCTCTGGTTGCTTTTGGTCGTTATATGCAGGATGCCATCGGGTTAAAAGAGGATGATTCTTTTTGGAATATCGCGGATCCGGGTTGGGCCTATGGCTTGTATTACGGCATTACAGGGCCTTTATTCTTAGGGCATGCGACCTTGTTTTATGAAGGTGGTTTTAGCGTCGATAACGTTTGTCAGATTGTGCAGGAATATCAGATTAATAACTTGGCAGGTGCGCCAACGGCATATCGTATGATGATGGCGGCTGAACCTGAGAAAATGGCACCGCTTCGAGGCAAATTCCGCGTTGTGAGCAGTGCTGGTGAGCCACTAAATCCTGAAGTGATTCGTTGGTTTGAACAAGCTTTAGATGCTCCAATTTTTGATCATTATGGTCAGACTGAAACAGGAATGGTGGTGTGTAATCATCATGCATTATCACACCCCGTACATGCCGGTTCAGCGGGTTTTGCAAGTCCTGGGTATCGAATTGCCGTGGTGAATGAACAAGGCCAAGAACTGCCAGCAGACACACCTGGAATTTTAGCTGTAGATGTCAACCAGTCGCCAATGATGTGGTTTTCAGGTTATGTGGAAAGCCGTAAATCACCCTTTATTGGCCAGTATTATCTGACCGGTGATACTGCAGAAATTCATGAAGATGGCAGTATGAGTTTTGTCGGGCGTAGTGATGATGTGATCACCACTTCTGGCTATCGTGTTGGGCCATTTGATGTCGAGAGTGCCTTGCTGGAGCATGATGCTGTGGTCGAAGCGGCTGTGATTGGTGTGCCTGATCCTGAACGTACAGAGGTGATTAAGGCATTTGTGATTTTAGCAAATCATGCTCAAGCTTCATCCAATTTAGAGGAAGAATTGGGGCAATTTGTGAAAAAACGTTTGTCCGCGCATGCTTATCCACGGTTGGTTGAATTTGTGAGTGAATTACCCAAAACACCGAGTGGAAAAATTCAACGGTTTTTATTACGAAATCAGGAAATTAGCAAACAACAAGAACGTTTGAATCAAGCCGTTTGACTCAGCACTGATGAGTGAAATACTGAACAGAAATATTTATTGATAAGAAGATGAGAATAAGACAGAAGCATTATATTTCAAGGCTTATTCTCATCTTAAAATAGTGATTTAAAACATATTCATAAATAGTAAAGCATAAGACGTTGATAGGAAGAAAACATGCATTTCACGGAAGAACAACAACTGATTCAAGATATGGCAAAAAGTTTTGCACAAGAACAAATTAAGCCAAATGCAAGTGAATGGGATCAAAAAGGAATTTTTCCGAAAGATGCTTTGGCACAGATGGGTGAACTAGGTTTTTTAGGCATGTTGGTTCCTGAAGAATGGGGCGGCTCAGGTACGGGAACGCTGGCTTATGTTTTGGCACTTGAGGAAGTTGCAGCAGCAGATGGTGCGACCTCAGCCATTATGAGTGTGCATAACTCAGTCGGCTGTGTGCCTATTTTAAAGTTTGGTACAGAAGAGCAAAAACAGAAATATTTAATGCCTCTTGCACGTGGTGAAATGATCGGTGCATTTGCTTTGACTGAGCCGCATACAGGTTCAGATGCAGCCGCAATTAAGACTCGAGCGATTAAAGATGGTGATCATTACATTATTAATGGTGCGAAGCAGTTTATTACATCCGGTCATAATGCAGGGATGATTATTGTTTTTGCAGTGACTGATCCGACTGCGGGTAAAAAGGGGATGAGCGCATTTTTAGTACCACGAGATACCGCAGGCTATGAAGTCATCCGTGTGGAAGAAAAATTAGGATTGCATGCTTCCGATACCTGTCAAATTGCGCTAACTGATGTTCGCTTGCATGAAAGTATGCGTTTGGGCGCTGAAGGCGATGGTTTAAAAATTGCACTTGCCAATCTTGAAGGTGGTCGTATCGGTATTGCAGCTCAAGCGGTTGGGTTAGCGCGTGCAGCGTTAGAAGAGGCGACACGTTATGCACATGAACGTACAGCTTTTGGCAAAACCATCTTTGAACAGCAGGCCATTTCATTTCGTTTAGCCGGTATGAAAACAGAAATTGAAGCTGCACGTCAGTTGGTTCACTTTGCCGCGCGTAAAAAGGAAGCAGGTGAGCCTTGTTTAACAGAAGCTTCAATGGCAAAGCTATTTTCTTCGGAAATGGCCGAGCGAGTCTGCTCTAAAGCCTTACAAATATTTGGTGGCTATGGTTATCTCAAAGATTTCCCGATTGAACGGATTTATCGTGATGCACGTATTTGCCAAATTTATGAAGGTACGAGTGATATTCAACGCTTAGTGATCGCACGCAGTTTATAAGATAAAAAAGGATATTTTTATGCAATGGCAAACTATTTTATTAGAACAACGTAATGGCGTCGGGTTGATTACATTAAATCGTCCACAAGCCTTAAATGCACTGAACAACCAACTGATTATTGAAGTCAATCAAGCACTGGATCAACTTGAAAAAGATCCGAGCATTGGCTGTATTGTGCTGACAGGTTCCCAAAAAGCGTTTGCAGCTGGCGCCGATATTAAAGAAATGGCGGACTTAAACTTTCCACAAATTTATCTGGATGATTTTTTCAGCCTTGCTGATCGAATTGCTCAACGCCGTAAGCCTTTGATCGCAGCTGTAAGTGGCTATGCTTTGGGTGGCGGTTGTGAATTAGCATTAATGTGCGATTTTATTTATTGTGCTGATAATGCCAAATTTGGTTTACCCGAAGTGACCTTGGGCGTACTTCCTGGGATTGGAGGTACGCAGCGTTTAACTTTAGCCATTGGCAAAGCAAAAGCCATGGAAATGTGTCTGACCGCACGACACATGGGTGCTCAAGAAGCAGAACAAAGTGGCTTGGTTGCGCAAGTATTTACACAAGAAGAATTGCTTGAACAAACGTTGCAAGCAGCCGAAAAAATTGCTGAAAAATCTCTAACGGCTGTAATGATGATTAAAGAGTCCATTAATCGGGCATTTGAAGTGAGCCTTGCAGAAGGTCTACGATTTGAACGAAGAGTATTCCATTCAATTTTTGCAGGTTCCGATCAGAAAGAAGGGATGCGTGCATTTGTTGAAAAGCGTCCTGCCAAATTTACTCATCAATAAGGGAAATCATCATGAGTAATGAAAATAATTTGATCACAACAGTTCAAGGCGGTTTAGGCATTATTAGTCTAGATCGTACAACGCATTTAAATGCGCTGTCTCTGCCGATGATTCAGGGAATTACCACTCAGCTAGAAAATTGGAGTGATATGCCTGAAATACAGGCGGTATTAATCAATTCCAACAGTCCTAAAGCTTTTTGCGCAGGTGGAGATATTCGTTATTTGTATGACAGCTATAAAGCAGGAAATACGCAATATCAGGACTACTTTGCTGCCGAATATGTCATGCTGAATACTTTGCATCAGTTTGCCAAGCCCGTCATTGTGTTGCTTGATGGCTATGTGTTAGGGGGCGGATTTGGCCTAGCGCAAGCCTGTCATATTCAGGTTACCAGTGAAAAATCACGTTTTGCGATGCCAGAAACGGCAATTGGTTTTTTCCCTGACGTCGGTGCGACACACTTTTTGTCACGACTTGATGAAATTGGTGTTTATCTAGCCCTTACGGGAGAGCAAATCAGCAGCAGCGATGCGCTGTATTTAGATCTCGTCGATTATCATTTACCGAGTGAACGCTTTCCTGAATTGCAGGCAGCCTTGATCGCGGCATCCTCTTTAAACCCTACTGAAATCAGAAAAATTATTAGTGGTTTTATCACTACGCCTGCAGAAAGTGAACTCCAGACATTGGCAGATCACATTCATAAGCATTTTGCCTATCAGGACCTTGATGAAATTGAACGAAGCTTGACCCATGAAACTGATGCTAATGACCAAAGTTGGGCAGATAAGACGTTGAATACTTTGAAACAGCGTCCTTTAATCGCGAAGCAAACGAGTTTGAAATTACAGCAAATAGGACAAAATTTGTCTCTTGAGAAATGTATGCAGCTTGAGCGGGATTTACAGGATATCTGGTTTGAGCAAGGAGATTTTATCGAGGGTGTGCGGGCTTTAATTGTTGATAAAGATAAAAATCCACAGTGGCAAACAGAGAATTCAAAATTTGAGAAAACTTTGGAAAAGTTGTGGCCATTGTGGAGTAAGCAGTCTATAGAACACAGGTATAACACGGTTGTTTAAGACCTCGACGAACCCAGTCCATACAAGTCTCAAATACAATAATTGATTGATATGATTTTTAGGCTTGTATGGTTTTAGAGGATGGTCAGCTTTTTTAGTTAGAGTTATAACCAAATTTCCTTGTTAATGAACTGACCCCTATAAGTTGGACACAACTTGTAGGGTATTTTTATGAAATACGATTTAAAGTTCAAGCAAGCTGTCATTGCATATTATGCTCAAGGGCAGACATACTCTTCAACAGCCAAACATTTTGCAGTCAATGAGAAAGATGTTTCTAAGTGGGTAAAACAATTCGAATCGGGCGGTATAGATGCAATAAAGCCGAAATCCAGCAAGACCATTTACAGCACTGAATTTAAACTCAATGTACTCAAAGTAATGAAAAAAGAAGGCTTAAGTTTATCTGATACAGCACTCAAGTTTAATATTTCATCACCAAGTTTGATTGGCGTATGGCGTAAAATTTATAAAACAGATGGTATTCTTGGATTAAAACACAATCCCAAAGGCAGACCATCCATGTCAAAAAACAAACATCAATATATTGTTAATAAGCCTGATCATGAAAAAACACATGCTGAACTTCAACGTGAATTACAATATTTACGTGCCGAGAATGCTTACCTAAAAAAGCTCGATGCCTTGCTGAATCCCCCAAAAAAGACCAACAAGCAAGGCTGATTCATGATTTAAGTAAAGATTTTCCATTACCTTTACTGTTATCTATCGGTAATTTAGCCAAAAGTAGCTTCTATTATCACAAGGTAAAGCTTGATGTGACCGATAAATATGCAGAGCTAAAACAGCAAATTCATCAAATTTACCATCAACATAAAGGTAGATATGGTTATCGGCGAATTACCTTAGCTTTAAAACAGCAAGGAATTACGCATAATCACAAATTAATTGCCAAACTCATGAAAATTCAAGGTTTAACATCATTAATTCGACGTAAGAAATACAATTCTTACAAAGGTACATCGAACAAAATAGTTAAAAATAAACTCAAACGTAGATTTAAAGCGAAACACTCGAATATGCGTTGGCTGACAGATATAACGGAATTTAAAGTTGCGGATACGAAGCTGTATTTATCCCCAATTTTAGACTGTTACAACAATGAAATTGTGAGTTATACACTTTCCAGACGCCCAGTATTTGCATTTGTTAAAGACATGCTTGATCAAGCAATAGGCCAATTACCCAGCATACGCAAATATAAGCTTATGCTACATTCCGACCAAGGTTGGCATTATCAAATGAGTCAGTTTAGGAAGATTCTTAAACAGAATAATATTAAGCAGAGTATGAGTAGAAAAGGAAATTGTTGGGATAATGCTTTGATGGAGAATTTCTTTGGGACATTAAAATCAGAGACGATTTATCTTGAGAAACCCAAAAGTATCGAGGAATTAGAACAACAAATTCATGATTACATCCATTATTATAATCATGAAAGAATACAACTAAATTTAAAAGGATTGAGCCCTGTTCAATTCAGAACTCAATCCTGTTGTTAACTAAACTGTCCAAGATTTGGGGTTCAGTTCATAATAACGTATCTTTCGAGGGCGTTCAAAATTCTGTGTCAGTAAATTTGACTAGATTTTAATTATATCATCTAATCGACCTTCAAAGTAAAT
>NZ_JBLZXR010000042.1:0-2005 GCF_050285345.1 Acinetobacter sp. | reverse complement strand
GGTTGAAGAATAATGACAATATACACAGGGGTAGCAGATGCAAACGGGGACTTTACAGTCCCTTTTTCATCTTCGTACACAGGTGGTGAAAAAATCACTGTCACAGCAGAAGTAAGTGGAGCAACTAAATCAATTGAATTGTTTGCCCCAAGTTCCGTTATAGGTGGGGATAGTGCCCTTCAATTTTCAGGATCACTTGTCAATTTCCCTGATAATTGTGGGAATATTACTATTTCTAAAATGAAAAATATTAAAGCTTACGCTTTTACAATATTTGAATTAGCAACGGGGATTACAGTCAATTCAGATGTAATCACGATTGCGGCTAATGCATTTAGATTTAATGATGCACCACCAATCAAGCATGTCCGTCTTTTGGCGAACACATTAACAAGTATTGGGAGTTATGCATTTTATGGAATGACGGAGTGTACAGAACTAATTATCGCAGCAGCGACTTCTATCGGGACACAAGCTTTTTTCAATATGAATAAAGTTCAAAATCTTGTATTGCCGGAAGGTCTTCTTACCTTGGCAGATGGGGTTTTTTATGCATGGACAGGTTTAAAAAAGGCTTCTTTCCCTAGCACCCTGACAAGTATAGGTTCTAATTGTTGCTATAACTGGTCTGGGTGTGTTGAAATCATTATGAAATCAACAACTCCACCAACAATAGCATATGATACTTTCTATGAGCTCAACGCAGCGTGCGTGATTAAGGTACCTGCTGATTCTGTTGCAGCATATCAAGCTGCACCAAACTGGTCAGCATTTGCATCATACATACAAGCAATTTAGATCTTTAATAATTTTATGCACCTTCGGGTGCTTTTTTATTGCCAAAATTTAGGGGGCGGCATGCCGGATAGTAATTACACATCAGATCCACCCATAGCAACTGCAGGGCAGCTTCTTGCTATCTCAGATAAGATCAATGACATATCCAAAAACATGGATAAGTTAGCTGAAATGCCTCAGAAGCTTGACCGCATGAACATGCAGCTTGAGCAGCTCAACAAAGAACATCAGCAAACACGAAATGATCTAACCCAGACTCGCGACAACCTGCAGGATGAACTGGATCGAGCCAAGTCAAACTTCAAGAGTGACTTAAAGCAAATCAGGAATGAAATTGAACCTAAGTTTAAGGAAGTTGATCTTCAAATTCGAGTGCTAAGTGAAAGCAAAACTAAGATTGATAACACCACAAATATTGTGCGTTGGGGAGGCATTGCTTTACTGGGTGCATTGGGATTCGCCTGGAATACTCAAACCGGTAAAACCGACACCATGGCCACTCGATCCATGGAAAACAGCCAAAAAATTCAAGTTCTTGAAAAGCAGTCTGACCAAACCCTTCGAACTTTAGAAGAAATCCGCAACAAGCTTTATGAGCGAAATCAAGTGAGAGAAACCCAATGAAACTAATCGATAATTGGAAACAGGCTTGGAAACTCAAGTCAGTACAAGTGGGCGCAATCAGCGCCTTTTTTTACGTCTGCATGTATGCGGCTTTTGAACTGCTTTGGCAGTTTGGCGCATATTTCCCACAAGTATGGGCTGTGGTGCCGGAAGAAATTAAGCAGTTAATGCCGCATTCATGGGTGGCTTGGTTAGGTTTCTTAAGCAGTGTTTTGGGTATTTTTGCACGATTAAAAGCACAACCGGAATTGCATGGAGATAATGATGAATCCAGCCCAAATTAAGAAACTTCAAAAATCAGTTGGTGTGCATGACGATGGCATTATTGGCCGTGGCACCCTGACCGCAGTATTTAAAAAATTGGGTGCCATTCAGTCACGTGCTGAAGAACTTGGTCTTGCTGCCAATGTTCATTTGCGAAACTTTGGTATCCTGGATAATTCACTTCGCTTTATTCATTTTCTTGCTCAACTTACACATGAGTCTGGCAACTTCCGATACATGGAAGAAATCGCTTCAGGTGCAGCCTATGAGGGTCGAAAGGATCTAGGCAATATACAAGTAGGCGACGGCAAACGATATA
>NZ_JBLZXR010000041.1:0-9466 GCF_050285345.1 Acinetobacter sp. | reverse complement strand
AACATCAAACTGCTTATCAAATATAAGGTAAATAATTACTAAATTAGGTTGACAGCCAAGACGGTATCTTTCGGACTACTTGCGGTGATCTCACCGCAACACGAACAGATTTGGGAGGTGAAACTTTCATTGACTTCTTCAAACAATACGCCTGCGTTCTCGCATTTATACTTGAGCATTGTTTTTAGTGCCGAAAATCCTGTGTCTAAGACAGATTTCGCCATTTTAGTTTTTACGAGTCTCTTGGCACTGAGATCACCAACAACAATCAGTGCATTTTCCTTAACAAGCATGGTGCTTGCTTTGTGCAAATGATCTTTACGACAATTTGCAATCTTAGCGTGTAATGCACGTACACGCTTCTTGTTGTTTGCTCGTTGAGCAATAGCTAGTTTCTGTTCATATTTTCGATAGAACTTAGGATTTGAAATCACTGTGCCATCTGAACAGGTAGCAAGATCTTTTAATCCTAGATCAATACCTATGGCTTTAGTTGAAGTCGGTTTATCTTGCTTTGCTGTATTTACCACAAGGCACACATACCAACGCCCACGGCTATCCTCAACAAATGAGCCTGTTCTAACGCTGTATTTGCTTAAGCCGTAGCTATCCCAAATTTTGAATTGATGTTTACCATATTGAACATATCCATCAGCGTATTTGATCGCTACTTTCTTAAACGGTATCCATCCAAGTGATCTTCTTGCAGATTTCTTGTTACTCACACGCCATTTAAGTTTGGCTTTTTTGAACTGCTTTCTGCGTGTGACTAATTCTTCGGTGACAGCCTGAATGGTTTGGCTGTGCAAATTAAGCAGTTTTGATGCGCCTTTGGTGTATTGAGCAATATCAAATGCAGATAGAAATCCACCTGTTCTTTTTAGGTGTTTAAAGCTTAAATCATTCACATAATTCCAAACAAAATTCACCTCAGATGCTAATTGAATCAGCACCTTTGCATGTTGGTCTTTTATGCGAAGTTTAAGTGTTTTCATGTGCTTATTTTAACAATAATATTTTAAGTAATGAGCAACAAAGATATTTAATACGACATTCCATGTCGTATGGCTTACGCCAGTCACTTATATCCTCGTGCTGAACCACGAGGTTTTACGCTCCAAGTGATAAAATTACATCCTGTAACGATTAAACTTCAGCCTATCACTCCAATATCCACTTAAAATCCAAAAAGTTAGGCCGAAAAAATATTTTTTTTCTTTAGCTCTTAACTTCTTGACATAAGCATGCTAATTTCAAAATTATGTGAAGTTCGTTAAAAACAATTAAATGAATAACGACTCGCTCAAGTATTGCATTCTCAACATGCAAAAGTTACAGCAAAAAAGGAGTTTATTATGATTCAACAAGCTCTTAAAAAGATCATTGATTTGTTGTTACAAAGCGAGGATACAAAGCTGCAAGGAATGCAGCTTTCGATGCCAGAAGCAGATAGTGACTATATGCAAGGCACTTATTTTGAACGGCTAGGTGCTCAGCATCATCGTGAGTCTTTAAGCCCATATTCCGTGCATCCGCATGATCAATCATCAACGGATTACCGCAATGCGATGTGGAATTTTTTAAGTGCTGCGCTTAAAGGCCATAAAGAGGCTCAATATCGCTTAGGTATAGGTTATTTAAATGCTGAGTTAGGCTTAGACCGAAATTATGAACTTGCCCTGCTTTGGTTAAACCGAGCAGCTGCTCAGGGCCACATAGCTGCTGATCACGCCTTAAAACATAGCTATGAAGAAATCGCTTTTTAAAAGCATAGCCCCATAAAAAAACCAGCCCGTAGGCTGGTTTTTTTATGCAGTGAGATTAACCACCGATTTTTTTATATTTGGTACGTTTTTGTACCGCATCTTCACCTAAACGTGCCAAACGGTACGCTTCGTATTCAGCGTAGTTCCCTTCGTAGAACTCAGGCTGTTCATTTTCAAATGACAAAATATGCGTTGCAATACGGTCAAGGAACCAACGGTCATGCGATACCACCATTACCGTACCAGGGAATACAAGAATTGCATCCTCAAGCGCACGTAAGGTCTCAATATCCAAGTCGTTCGATGGCTCATCCAGTAAGATTACGTTGGCGCCCATTTGCAGGATTTTTGCCAGTTGCAGACGGTTACGCTCACCACCTGACAATTCACCGACACGTTTTTGCTGATCTTGACCTTTAAAGTTAAAGCGACCGATATAGGCACGTGATGCAATTTCGTAGTCACCGATACGTAAGATATCTAAACCACCAGAAACTTCTTCCCAAACGGTTTTGTTATTATCCAAAGTATCACGAATCTGGCCCACGTAAGCGACTTTAACCGATTCACCCAGTGTTACCGTACCTGTATCAGGCTGTTGCTCACCAGTCATCATACGGAAGAGTGTAGTTTTACCTGCACCGTTTGGACCCACGATACCGACAATTGCGGTTGGTGGAACAGTAAAAGTGAGATTTTCATACAGCAAACGGCCATCAAATGATTTGCTGATACCTTCAACTTCTACCACCTTGTTGCCTAGACGTGGACCAGGTGGAATATAAATTTCAGAGGTTTCGTTACGCTGTTGGAACTCACGCGAGTTAAGCTCTTCAAAACGCTCCATACGCGCTTTGCTTTTCTTTTGCTGACCTTTGGCATTTGAACGAACCCATTCAAGCTCTTTTTTCAATGCTTTAGCAAAAGATTCTTCTTGCTTGTTCTCTTGCTCTAGACGCGCATTCTTTTGCTCTAACCAAGAAGAATAGTTGCCTTGATATGGAATACCATGGCCACGGTCAAGTTCAAGAATCCACTCTGCCACGTTATCCAAGAAATAACGGTCATGCGTGATCGCCACGATGGTACCGGCAAAGTCTTTCAAGAAACGTTCTAACCAAGATACAGATTCTGCGTCCAAGTGGTTCGTCGGTTCGTCAAGCAGCAACATGTCTGGCTTAGACAAAAGCAAACGACAAAGCGCAACACGACGACGTTCACCACCTGAAAGAAGTGTTACGTCCGCATCCCAAGCTGGAAGGTTCAAGGCAGCAGCAGCTTGATCCATTTGGTTGCTCAGGTTATGCGCATCCCACGAATGGATAATCGCTTCTAATTTTTCTTGCTCTTTTGCTAACTTATCAAAGTCTGCATCTTCAGCAGCATATTCAGCAAATACTTCATCCAAACGTGCTAAAGCATCTAATGGTTCACGTAAACCATCTTCCACGTTACCACGAACATCTTTGTTTGGATCAAGAGGTGGTTCTTGCTCGAGATAGCCGATTTTGATACCCGGTTGAGCACGAGCTTCACCAGAGAAATCTTTGTCTACGCCCGCCATAATACGAAGCAAGGTTGATTTACCTGCACCGTTTAAACCAAGTACACCAATTTTTGCACCTGGGAAAAATGATAAAGAGATGTCTTTCAGGATTTCGCGCTTAGGCGGAACCATCTTCGACACACGGTTCATCGTGTAAATATATTGGGCCACGTAGGACTCCTCAATAGTCAAACCATATATGGAACAACATGAAGTTGCCCCTGCTCAATTGAGCGAAAAAATAATCGGCTATTATACGCATAAAGTCGCGAAAAAATAAGGTTTCAGACGGTGCTTGTATGCATTGTTACAAGTTTAATGCTGCACAAAAATTACACATTCAAATTTCTGTACAAATTATGAGATCTTGAGCTGAAAAATACCTATTGATATCAATCAATATGCAATCCATTTAAATTAATGTGCACTTTTTTTCATATCAATAAATGATAGACTGTTTAACAATTAATTCGCGTAGATGAAGCAACCATGACGTATAAAGACGAAACTTTGGCCATTCATGCCGGCTATACACCAGAACCAACAACAAAAGCGGTAGCCGTTCCAATTTATCAAACCACGTCCTATTCATTTGATAATACCCAACATGGGGCCGACTTATTTGATTTAAAAGTTCAGGGGAATATTTATACCCGTATTATGAACCCGACCACAGCAGTCCTTGAACAGCGTGTTGCTGCACTTGAAGGCGGGATTGGCGCATTGGCTCTGGCTTCCGGAATGGCAGCGATTACTTATGCTATCCAAACCATTGCAGAAGCAGGTGACAATATTGCTTCGGTGTCTACCCTATATGGCGGTACTTATAACTTATTTGCGCATACTCTGCCGAAACAAGGTATCGAAGTTAGATTCTTTGATTATCAAAATCCTGAAGCGCTTCGCAATTTAATCGATGAAAAAACCAAACTGGTGTTCGTTGAATCAATCGGTAACCCTCTAGGCAATATCATTGATCTCGAAGCTATCTCAAAAATTGCGCATGAATATGGTGTGCCAGTCATTGTCGACAATACTGTTGCGACGCCTGTACTACAAAAATCATTCGAATTTGGTGCCGATATTGTGGTGCATTCATTGACCAAATACATTGGTGGCCACGGTAATTCGATTGGCGGTATTATTGTCGATAGCGGTAAATTTCCTTGGGGCAAATACCCTGAGCGCTTTAAATCACTAAATACTCCAGACCCAAGCTACCACGGCGTAAACTATGTCGAAGCTTTGGGTGCAGCGGCTTATATTGCCCGCGCACGTGTGGTGCCACTGCGTAATACTGGTGCTGCGATTAGCCCACACAATGTATTCTTGATCTTGCAAGGTTTGGAGACCCTAAGCCTACGCATGGAACGCCATACGGAAAATGCGCAAAAAATTGCAGAGTATTTGCAAGCACATCCAAAAGTAAAATGGGTGAATTACGCCGGTTTAAAAGATCATCCGCAACATGCTTTGGCGCAAAAATATGTCAAAGGTAAACCATCTGCGATTCTGTCATTTGGGGTACAAGATGGTCTTGCCGGAGGTACTCGTTTTATTGATGCGCTGCAACTTTTCACTCGCTTGGTGAACATTGGCGATGCGAAAAGCTTGGCTTGCCATCCTGCAACCACCACACATCGCCAACTAAATGAGGAAGAGTTAAAAGCTGCCGGTGTGAGCATTGATATGGTTCGTCTTTCTATTGGGATCGAACATGCAGATGATTTGATCGCTGATTTAGAGCAAGCGCTCGCTGCTGTTTAAGTCATTTTAGGAAAGCTTGAATCACCTTTCAAAACCGACTTTTTAGAAAAAGTCGGTTTTTTAGTTTTAGCCTTGGTAATTGTTACAGTTAAAATGCAATCCCTTCACAGCAACACGATATTCGACCATCTTATAACCCCAAATCACAGCTCAGCAATCCACACAAGCAGATTATATTCATGCCTAAAAATTAGAGTAAAATGATTCATTCAACCAACCACATTCTGGCACTTAAAGTTACAAAAATTATTTTGTGCACTCTAGTTCTATAAGCAATCTTTCTTGTAATAAGAAAATATCTTTTCTTTCACATATTTATATGTTAAAAATCTCCTAAATACACAATTTAATTTAGAGTAAAAGCTCTAAATATTATTTTATTATCAATCACTTATCAGCTAGCTTTTTTAAAATAATTCGCTATCATACGGCTAACTCAGAACTGCCCCGCATCATGTATTGTCGGGCCAATAAACGAATACAAAAAAACTGATTTAATAGGGAAATCTGATTGTGAACTCAAGACTAGAAAAACGTTTTCTTGACCGTGTAAACGGAAAAACCATTTTAATCACTGGTGCATCAAGTGGTATCGGCTTAACAACCGCTCATCGCTTAGCCAACGCAGGTGCGCATGTGCTTCTTGTTGCGCGTACCAAAGAAACGCTGGATGCGGTGAAAGCTGAAATTGAAGCCAACGGCGGGAAAGCCGATGTGTTCCCATGTGACTTAAATGACATGGATTCAATTGATGCCGTAGCACAACAAATTTTAAACTCAGTCGATCATATCGATATTTTGATCAATAACGCAGGTCGTTCAATTCGCCGTGCCGTACATGAATCGACCGACCGTTTCCATGACTTTGAACGTACCATGCAGCTAAATTATTTTGGTGCAGTGCGTTTAGTGATGAACTTATTACCTAAAATGATGATTCGCCGCGAAGGCCATATTATCAATATTAGTTCAATTGGTGTATTAGCCAATGCAACACGCTTCTCGGCGTATGTTGCATCCAAAGCGGCACTTGATGCTTTTAGCCGCTGCCTGAGCGCTGAAGTGCATTCACACAATATTGCAATTACTTCGGTATACATGCCTTTGGTACGTACACCGATGATTGCACCAACCAAAATCTACAAATACGTTCCAACACTTTCACCTGAGCAAGCAGCGGATTTGATTGCTTATGCGATTGTGAAACGTCCGAAAAAAGTCGCAACCCACTTGGGTCGTTTAGCCTCGATCACCTACTCGATTGCACCAGACATTAACAATAAACTCATGTCGATTGGTTATAACTTATTTCCAAGTTCAAGTGCTTCTGTGGGTGAGCCACAAAAACTCAACTGGGTACAAAAAGCTTATGCACGCATCTTCCCAGGTGAGCATTGGTAAGTTTGTTCCATCATTTCAAAAAGCCCGTCACTGGGCTTTTTTTTATTGGGTTTTTCAATACTTTTCTAAAATATACCAAGATACCCTCTAAGCATTTAATTCTTGTAGCATCTAAACACATCGATTTTAAATTTGATTAAGAATTAACTCCCCATCAACTCATGGATGGCTTACACTATGATGCTGCTAAATTTGTCTAGCATTTATTTTTTAATATTAAATTGGTGAAATCCTCATGAACAACCTGCAATGGCTCGATGAAGTAAAATTTAACGAACAAGGCTTAGTGCCTGCTATTGCACAGCATCATCAAAGCGGACGTGTATTGATGGTGGCATGGATGAACCGTGAGGCATTGGCACTGACTGCAGAAAAAAACCAAGCGGTTTATTTTTCACGTTCACGCAATAAATTGTGGCACAAAGGCGAAGAGTCTGGTCATTTCCAGACTGTACATGAAATTCGCTTAGACTGCGACGCGGACGTGATTATTTTACAGATTGAACAGCATGGCGGTATTGCCTGCCACACGGGTCGCGAATCTTGTTTCTATCGCAAACTCACCGTAAATGGCTGGGAAATTGTGGATGCACAAATCAAAGATCCTGCTGCCATTTATGGTGAAAAATCAGCGAATCCACATACCCTTGCGATGAATGCTTCAAATGCAAGCTCAGAACAAGTTGAAGTCTTGTCTTATTTAGGCCAAATGATGGCTGAACGTAAACAAGCCGATCCAGATTCATCTTATGTGGCAAAGCTATATCATAAAGGTTTAAATAAAATCTTAGAAAAAGTTGGTGAAGAAAGCGTCGAAACTATTATTGCAGCAAAAGATTTTAAGTTTGAAGCCAACGAAGACAACAAAAACGATTTAATTTATGAAGTAGCTGATCTTTGGTTCCATACCATTGTGATGTTGGGCTACTTTGACCTCGACCCGCAATTGGTGCTCAATGAACTTGCACGCCGCCAAGGCCTGTCGGGTTTAGTTGAAAAAGCCAATCGTCAGCACTAAGACCCAACTGTGCCAGAATTTAAAAAACCGACTGCGACCTATGAGCAGGCCACTGCCATCGATAACGCACGTCTGGGTAAATCCTTTAAAGTGATTGCCTATGCTGGCACAGGTAAAACTACCACTTTACAAATGATCAGTGATGCCATGCCTCAGCGGCGTGGCATGTATTTGGCTTTTAACAAAGCCATTGCCACTGAAGCACAAAACCGTTTTCATAAGAACGTTGACTGTCGGACTTTCCACTCACTGGCCTATCGTAGTGTTCCACGTGGAGTGACCGATAAACTACGTCTACCTCGTTTAAGCCCAAGTTTTATCGCCAAAGAATATCGTCTCGAACCGATTACCTTGCGCCGTATGATGGGCGGGCGTTATGAAAAATATGTATTGATGCCCTCTCGATTGGCCAGTCTAGTTGCCAATGCGGTCAGTTATTTTTGCTCAACCAGTTCGCAGTACCCTGCGCCACGACATTTACAAGCACCAAGCTGGTTACATCCCGACGATATTGAACACTTACAAAAGCATTTATATCCGGCTATTGAGCGCCGTTGGTTAGAGTCAATTGACCCGAACCATCAAGCCGGAATTGGTCATGATATTTACTTAAAACTGTGGGCTTTGTCTGAACCAAACATTCCTGCAGATTATGTGTTATTTGATGAAGCACAAGATGCTGACCCGCTGATGCTCGGAATTTTGCTCAAGCAACGCAATACCCAAGTCATTTATGTCGGCGATGCCCATCAGCAAATCTATGCGTGGCGTGGCGCAGTTAATGCCATGCAGCAATTACCTTTGCCTGAATCACGCTTAACCACATCATTCCGTTTTGGTGAAGAAATTGCCTTTAATGCCAATGCCCTACTCGGTGCATTAAAGGAAACTGTACCACTGCTCGGTAATCCGCAGGTAAATTCTAGAGTCGTAAACAAACCGCACACCAAAATGCGGGATGCGATTTTATGCCGTACCAATGCGCGCGCCATGGAATTACTGCTTGCCGGCTTGGTCAAAGGTGAAAAAGTCAGTCTGCAAGCAGATCATGCTCGACTGAACCGTTTTGTCGATGCCGCATCCATGTTGAAACAAGGCAAACGTGTGATTGATGTACCTGAACTGGCTTGGTTTAACTCATGGCATGATGTACATGAATATTGTGAAACCAATGATGGCAGTGACATTAAACCTTTGGTGAAATTGGTCGATGACCATGGCACAGACCCGCTAAAAAAAGCCTTAGCGAAAATCACCCCGATTGATCAGGCTGACTATATTATTTCAACTGCACACAAAGCCAAAGGCTTGGAATGGGATCGTGTGCATATTGAAGACGACTACCAATTTAAGCTGAATGATAAAGATTATAAAATTAGTGACGAAGAGTTACGATTGCTTTACGTGGCCTGTACTCGTGCTAAAGTAAGTTTAAATATCCATCATATTTATGACTTGATGCAGCATTTAAAACGACAGATGCCAAAATCACTTGCACAAGCCGTCAGCTAATGATGAATAAAAAGGTGAAGATAAAATAAGTCAGTAAAAAGGTGCGCCATGAAAATAGAATCCATTCAACTCAAGCACACACTACATTTTGCTGACATCCGACTTCAATTTCACTATCACGACCTGCCCATCACACTAATTTTAGGCGATCAAAGTTCGGGTAAAACCTCACTGCTGCGTTTTAGTTATCAAGCACTGACTTGGTTTGCCGCACGCTATAAAGACTTGCGTACTGCTGGTGTCGTGATGCTGGATCAAGACATTATGCTGAACCGTCTGCAATCCAAACTGGATATTCAGGTTCGCTTTCCCGAAGAAATTGGTGGATTTACTGAATCAGCCAATCAACAAACCTCCGACCCGCAGCAATGCTCTTGGCAACTATAGCCAAATCCTAAAAACTATAGAACAATAGAGATATGGGATATTCAAAAGATTTTAAAGACAAAGTCATAG
>NZ_JBLZXR010000040.1:0-3376 GCF_050285345.1 Acinetobacter sp. | reverse complement strand
CTTATACACAGGCCATAAAGCTTTTTATATCGCCTTAAATACATTTAAAGATTTAGAGAAATTTTGTGATTGGTATGAACAAAGTGATAATCAGACCACGGCGCTTGAAAAAAAGGTACAGCAATTTCTAACAGTGTGGCCAATTGAGCGTCTAAAGAGTTTAACTATAGAAGACTATCATCAGGCAAATAATAAGTTGTCTTTTATTGTACAAGTAGACCTCTTTAGCCCTGTTGAAAATGGACTTACCATGTCAAATTATTATGAGATTTGGCAACCCCTAACTTTAGGCAAAGGGACAAACTATCATAATCAAATACCGTACTCGTGGCACAAAAGGTTTGGGGATGATCCGAACTTAGCGTTTACAGAACTCAAGCAAGAAATTCTAAATATTATTGAAGCCACAAAACAGCGTGATTTAAAAGCAATTGATCAAATTGCTTTTAATGCAAGCTTAAAATGGATGATCGCATTTCTTTATCAAGACTTCAGTGATCCTTTCATCATACCTATTGTGAGTGAACCAAATAGGAAGCGTATTGGATATGCAGAATATGCAAGGAAACCATTACCAGAGTTTTTACCAATATTATTGGCTGATAAAGGTGAACAAGCATTTTTCCCATATGTTGAAAAACTTTTTGCAATGATTAAAACCCATTATTGGAATAACAAAAAACAGAAGTCACTAACAAAGAAGGACGAAGTCATGATTCAACAAACGCTTAACCGTATTTTATTTGGTGCAGCAGGAACAGGTAAAACCTACCATACAATTAATCATGCTTTATCCATTATTGAACATAAACCTTTAGAACTATTAGAACAAGAAGATCGTACGGCGCTGAAAACACGTTTTGACCAATACAAAGACCAAGGGCAAATTAAATTTGTCACTTTCCACCAAAGCTTTAGTTATGAGGATTTTGTTGAAGGGATTCGAGCGGAGACTAATGCTCAGGGTCAATTGAATTACGATGTGAGACCAGGTGTATTTAAAGAAATTTGTGAAGATGCCCAAACAGAAATAGAAGCAAAGCAAAATAATGCATTAGCCCCGATTGAAGCAAGTATAAATAGTGCGATTGATAAACTCATTACTCAGGCTAAAACAGAGGAAATGATTTTTCACACTAAACGTGGTGCGGAAATTAAAGTATCAAGCAATTCAGTAGGCACGTTATTTGCGCATACATCTACGGGTAGTAATATCACTTTATCTATTAGGCATATTCGTAACTATTTAAAGACACAAAATGACATCATTGTGGATCAAAAAAGTTATGAATGGGCAATTGCGAATTCATTACGTTCAGAAGTTGAATATACAAACTCTATTGAAAAAGTAAAACCTTATGTTCTGATCATCGACGAAATCAACCGAGGTAATATTTCTCGTGTCTTTGGTGAATTAATCACGCTAATTGAAGATTCAAAACGTCAAGGAGCTGAAGAAAAACTATCTGTCACATTGCCATATTCAAAACAAGAATTCTCTGTACCAAAGAATTTGTACATCATTGGTACTATGAACTCATCTGATCGCTCGCTAACAGGTCTGGATATTGCTTTGCGCCGTCGTTTTACCTTTATCGAAATGCCACCAAAACCAGAACTTTTGAATGGCATAACTGTTGAGGGCTTAGATATTGGCGAATTATTGAGAGTTATCAATCAACGTATAGAAGTGCTTTTGGATCGTGATCATTGCATTGGTCATGCTAATTTTATGTCATTGAAAGATAAAGCAACACTGAAGAATTTAACTGAAATATTTAAACAGAAGATTATTCCACAGCTTCAAGAATACTTTTTTGATGATTGGGCAAAGATCAACTTAGTGTTCTTTGATAATGGTATGTTGGTTGAAGACGAAGATCTGAATCAAACAAATTTATTCCCATCACATTTGGAACAAGAGCTAGGTTATTCCAATGAAAAGAAAATTTGGAAGTTAAATAATGAGGCATTTAAAACGATAGAAAGTTTTAAAAAAATATTAGGTCATTCGGCAAAGGCAGAATAAGATGTCGCATCATACAGTGCGGGAATATGCCTTTATCAGTGTTGCTTATGAAGGCTGTCCTGAATCAAACTTTGATCATGCCTATATCACTGAATCTGCATTTGAGCATCTATGTGAGCTGTCTGCATCATTTTCCAAGCACGGTGCGAAAGTCTTCGAACTGGCAGGCCGAAGAAAGCTTAAACTTGACCAATATGTGGGTGTGATAGAAACACCATGTGGTACACGGATTGAAATTCTACCAAAACATATCGAGTTTAAAGAAGGCCAAAATAAGAATGAAGTAGTAAAGAAAGAACGTGAATTACTTCAAGAAATGCTGCGGGTATCTTTACATTTGCCATACCGTGAAGCAGGTGCAGCCCAATTAAATCGTTTTAGACAACCACTGCATGAGTGGATTATCAGTCAATTCTTGGCTTCTTTTGAACGTTTGGTTCAGCGGGGCTTACGGTTTGACTATAACCGTGTTCAAGAAGACCAGAAATTCTTACGTGGGCAATTGCAGCATGTGAAATACATGCGTCAGCCTCCTGCAAAGAAGCATATCTTCCCAATTGAACATGATGTGTATGAAGTCAATCGACCTGAGAATAGGCTGATACGTACAGCATTGGAGATTGTCTGTAAAAAGACTAAAGATGCAAGCAACTGGAAGCTGGCGCAAGAACTGCGCCTGATGACGAGTGAAATACCACGTAGTCAGAATATCAGACAGGATTTGCGACAATGGCAATCAGGACGCCTACTGGCGCTCTATGATGAGATCAAGCCATGGACTGAACTGATCCTTGGTGAGTATATGCCTGTTTCAACAGCTGGTGAATGGCGTGGCATGAGTTTGTTGTTTCCAATGGAAAAACTGTTTGAACATTATGTCGCTTATCATCTACGCTGTAATTTGCCTGATTATACAGTGAAGACACAGCATGCCACGGAGCATATCTGCCAGCATCAAGAGAGCAAGATCTTCAAACTTAAGCCTGATATCTTTATCGAGCGACCTAACGATAAAAATATTGTGATGGACACCAAATGGAAGCTGATTGATCAAACTGATCGTCGTGGGCGTTATGGTTTAAAAGACAGTGATATTCAGCAGATGTTTGCTTATAGTCATTATTATCTGGATCATGAAAGTGAAGTAATTCTGGTCTATCCATATCGAACTGAAAAGTTTACTAAGCCTTTGGATGAATTTGGGTTTAGGGAAACGAATGGCGCAAGGCTGCGAGTATTACCATTCAATGTTGATAATCCAAAGGAAATTATTGAATATTTAATTTTATGAGAAGGTAAAAATTTATTAGTTATTGAGTGAATAGTGATTCTCGTTTGAGTAAGGTA
>NZ_JBLZXR010000039.1:0-2402 GCF_050285345.1 Acinetobacter sp. | reverse complement strand
CGGAAACTATTAAGTTCGCGAATAAATCTTATACCTATGATGGTCGAAGTGTCACAGCACTCAATGCAGCGGATTACTCAGCTAAACGATCATTCATTCAAGACAATGAGCGAACGTCTGTACAGCTCGTGCAAGCAGAAATTGATCGAGCTCAATCCGGTACTGAATTGGACTGGAAGCTGATTGATGACGTCGGCTGGATTGTACCGGTTGAAAGTCTGAGCTATGCAGAACTTGCACCGATGGACGCGATAAAACAAGTGGTCGAAGCTGGTGGTGGTTTCATCTATAGCCAAAAATCAGGCAATACGCTTTCAATTTTACCGCGCTATAAAAAAGGTTATTGGGATGCAATGGCTGTGGATGACTACGATATTCTGATAGCGCCAAGTATCGTGATTCAACAAACTATTGAGCAAAACAAGGATTACATCGCTGACTACAATGCCATTAATGCTGTGAATAGTCGAAGTGGCGACAGCTTGACTGTGAAGCAGCGCAACACTGCAGGTGATATTCCTCTTGAAGCCGCGACTAGCCCAATGTTTGATGTCGTGTCGGGTGCAAGCTTTGGCAAGATGGAGTTGATCAAAGCCAATATTCAAGAATTCCACACCTTATCGGGTTTGCCGGTCTCTCAAGAAATTGGTGAATTGTTGCCAGGTAATACCGTGGCATTCGATGGGCAGTGGTGGGGAATCATTGATTCTGTGAGTGGTTCATTTAGTCATGGCAAAGTGACTGAATCCATTAAAGTGGAGCGCATCCATCGTGACTAATCCTTTATTTGAACTTCGTAAACTGTTGAATCCAACTCATTCAGAATTAATTGGAACAATCACTTCTGCAAGTCATCCTGAATATCGTGTTCAAGTGGATGGAGGATCTGGACCAGTGCTTTGCACAAGCGGGACAGCCTACAACATTGGGCAACGTGTATTCATTTCAAATCAACAAATCTTACGGCCAGCTCCATCAGGTCAACACAGTCAGATTGAAGTCTGAATCATTGAAACAATGGCACCGAAAGGTGCTTTTTTTATGTCGAAAATTAGGGGGAAACATGTCTGAAACGACAGCGGCGGTGGCAGAAACCTCAGCTGCAGCTTTGGGATCAAAAGCAACAGTGACCGGTGGCGCAGCAAGCTTTGCTGGTTTTTTTATGGGCATTGATTGGATGGGTTGGGTAGGTATAGGCGTTGCCGTGTTGGGCTTACTCATTAATGTTTATTTCTCATGGCAACGTAATCAACGCGAAAAAGAAATTCACGAGCTCACTAAGCGAAAACTAAACGGTGAATGCAATGTCAAACAAGACTAAATTGATCGTAACAATGATCACAGCTATAAGTGCTACTGGCCTTTATTACACGCAAAGCAAAGAAGGTACTGTTTTAGTTCCATATAAAGATAGTGTTGGCGTGGCAACTATTGGTACAGGCACTACGGTGTACCCAAACGATCAAAAAGTAAAAATGACCGATCCAAAAATCACACCTAAACAAGCCACGGAATATCTGAAATTTCACATCAATAAAGATGCTAAAAATTTCAATAAAACGCTCTTGGGTGTTCCGCTTTCACAAACTGAATATGACCTATATATGGACTTCACTTATCAGTTTGGAACTGGTGCATGGTCGCAATCTTCTATGCTTCGCAACTTAAAGCAAGGCAAGTATGTGCAGGCATGTAACTCATTGCTGAAATGGAAATATGCAGCAAAACGCGATTGTTCAGTTCGGTCAAACAATTGCTATGGCGTATGGATTCGACAACTAGAGCGTCATCAAAAATGCATAGGAGCTCAATAGTGCCATTACTCATTTGGAAATATAAAACATGGATCGCAATTGCGGTCTTTTTTATTTTATACGTAGGGCAAATTGCCTATACGAATCACTTGGCCGGAAAGCTTAAAGAGGCTGAATCCAAATGCACAGCCAAAATTCAAGAAATTGAGCAGAAGCACCTTAAAGCTTTGGCTGAAAAACAAAATCTAATCAATCAGGTAAGCGCAGATTATGAAACACTTAAATCAGAACAGCGTGTGCAAGTCGAAACAGTCACACGTGAAGTTCAAAAATTCATTGAGCGGCCTGTGTATCGTAATGACTGCTTTGATAGTGACGGCGTGCAGCAACTCAACTCACTTATCACCAGTGGTGCCAGCGAACCTCCTTGAACCTTGTCCTGATTTGCAGCAACTATCCGGAAATACCGGAAAGTTGGTTTTGCTTTGGTCAGTTGATACTGTTGCTAAATACAATGACTGTAAGGCGCGTCATGGTGCAATTGTAAAAGCCCTCGAGTGAGGGCTTTTATAGCATACAATTAATATTGGAAGATTTTCCGTATTTTCCATTCATTCGTAAGTACAATCAGGCAAGGTTCTATAGTTG
>NZ_JBLZXR010000038.1:0-10979 GCF_050285345.1 Acinetobacter sp. | reverse complement strand
TTTCTATGACTTTATCTTTAAAATCTTTTGAATATCCCATATCTCTATTGTTCTATAGTTTTTAGGATTTGGCTATAGCGAAACCTCAAGAGAAATAGGCGGGGTTCTAGCGTTACGAGATCAAAAAGGACAGCAGCTGATGTTGACTGTCGTTCCATTTAAAAAATTGAAAGAAATGCAGCAACTGGCAGAAGCTCGGCATCAAGTTGCTTTATTTCTGACAGACAGAAATCAGTATTATTCATTATCTAAAGCCTATTTACAGCAATCTTATCAGCTTTCTAAGCGTGAATTTGATTTGTGTGAGTTTTTAATTAATGGATATAAATTAGAAGAAATTGCTAGGAAATGTGGAATTACTTTAAGCTCAGTGCGGACCTATTTTAAAAATATTTATGAAAAAACTGGCTGTACCTCACAAATTGAACTGATGCATTTATTAATGGGGTGTACGATTTATTTTGAACATGTTTATTGAAATAAAATCATGAAAAAAAGAAAGTGAATCGCTAATAGATAAAAAAATGACCTTGGAAATCCAAGGTCATTTTGTGGGAAACTGTACAAGTACGATTTTATTTTTTGGCAAAAATTACAGGTACATTAACTTCACCAGTTTCTTCGTCTTTATATGTAATTGTTAATGAATTACCGTTTAAAAGAAGGCCAAATTTATCTCTTGTATATTGACCATGATCAAAATCTCCCCATGTATCCACAAGTCCGGCACAGCCAGAAGTTTCTGTAGTAATGGTCATCGCTTGGATAAAATCTTGTCCGAAGTTGTATGTTCCTGATTCTATACCTGGGCTCGCACATTCATCATTTTCTGTAGAAAGGGTCATAAATGATTTGTCGCTGGCTAAATTGACCACCAAGCCCTCAGTAACCCAAGTTCCTACGACACTATTGGCTTTATTTTCAGCTTTTTTAAACGTATGGGTACTTTCACCTTCTTTAAGAATCAAAGTATCTTTTGTTACCCCATACGCTAAAGTAAAGTTTTCTTGTGGATGAGAAAGTCCCCATTCTCCGTTTGTATCAATTTCAAACTCTGGGTGGTTAAGCGGACGGCTTAATTGACCAGTGGTTGGATTCCAGTGCATCTTGCCTTTTTCAATACCTGACTGACCTACGTCATCAGATGGAGCGGTTTCACCAAGAATGAAATTAAATACGTGTTCGTCAGATAAAGTGATATTGTCATCTATATAAAGAATAACTTTACTGTTATCGGTTTTATCTTCTAGAACCCATGCACCTGCATTGTCTTTAATAAAGTTATAGAAAAAGTTGTTTTTAGCATCTTCTTCAGAAACTAAAACTAGTTTTAAGTCTTCTAGAACTTTTTTTAGTGTTGAATCTGCAACAAAAGATACTGTAGGTAGACTTAAATTTAGAGTCTTATCTGCCAATGCCTCAATTGCATCATTGCTAATGGCGATACCATTGCTGTGGTCTTGATCTTTGTCTAGAGATTGTAACAAAATCAGTAAATTGGTTCGAATATTCTCATCTTCAGATAGCTCTATCGGGGTGATATGGGCTTGTGCTGTAGTCGTACCGAGTTCGATATTGCCAAGATAAAAGGTGACAGAATCGCCAGCTTTGTATTCAAATTCACCTCGTTCATTGGTAAAACCTTTAACACCGCTAGAAGTTTCATAACGAACATTACCTACAGGACCGTCAGTCAGTACGCCAGTTTGTAGGTTGGATGTAGGTGGGTTGCCGTCAGATGGACCACCGTTAGAAGAATCGTTATCAGAAGAACCGCCGCCACAAGCTGCTAATAGGCAGGATAAGCTGATGGCAAGCAAAGTTTTTTTCATGGTATACCCCTTGTTATTTCTATCACTAAGACAAGTATGTGTTTTTGTGTAAATGGATTTTATGGGGAAGTTGATGCATTTGAATATCCTCAAATTGGGAGGATGAATAAAAATTATTTCACTATATGTTGTATCTTATTGGCTGATGACACCAATCTAAAAATCCCTGCAATATGCAGGGATTTTTTATAGCTTAGATTTAGATGAGCTTTAGTCCAGTTTCTTCAGCAATTGGAAATTTAACTCAGGCATATCAAGTTTTTGGCCCTTATCTCCGCGTAACTCAATGAAGTTTTCACCAATAAAATAAATGCGATGATCACCTTCGGCATCTAATTGAATCATATTGGGTTGATCTGGCAGAAATTTAAAAATACCTTTGACTTTGTTTTCGCTATTTGTAGGTTTGCCTAGGAACTTTTGAGTCAATTCAAAAGTATTATCCAATTTTAATTCCAGTTCAGTTTCAATGCCTTTACAATCGTGGCAGGGCAGTATGCCTTTATATTCACCGGGCCAGTCCAATGAATTTTCAGTGTTATCACCGGTCGGCACAGCATTTTCCGAAGCCGCATCTGTATTGGCAATCACATTATTGTCAGGTGGGGTCATATTTTCAGAATCACTGGTTTTAGAGCAGCTCGCCAATGTTGCACTGACAATACATAAAGCAAAGATTATTTTTTTCACAAGATTCACCAAGCTGGCTAATTTGTATGTTTAGCTTGGCTTTAAATAAAAAACAAAAATAGTCATTTCATGTAAATTCTTGTTTGTATCATTTTTTTTGAGTATTTTAATTACTTTGGAATGCACTGTAGAGAGATCACTTATAATTTAAATAATCTCATATATGATTGATCCTTATGTCTAAAATAAATACTAAAGGACATTTATATATTAATTGAATAATAAATAAACAATATAGGCTTTTATATTATTTTTTCATTGTTAAACTCTGCGCGACTCAAGAAATAGTGCGGTGCAATTTGTGTTTGAAAAAACAGCGGAAAAAAGTCTGAATCTGATGGGGTGGCAAATTGATAATCATTGGGATTTAAATATTAACCAGTGCGTCATGATTGCGGCACCACACACGAGTAATTGGGATGCACTGTATGCTCGACTTGCGCTTAAGGCTTTAGGCGTTAATGTCCGTATTACCATTAAAGATAGTTATATGAAACTTCCATTTGGTCCTTTTGTTCGGGCAATGGGAGGGATTGGGATTGATCGTCGTCCGAAACAAGCTGGCGAACCGCGTCCGAGTATGGTTGAGCTCATGTCGGGTTTATTTAAAGAGCATCCTAAGTTGGTGATGCTTGTGACTCCTGAAGGTACACGTGCTAAACAGGAAAATTGGAAAACCGGTTTTTATCATGTGGCCATGAATGCGGGTGTGCCGATTGCATTGGCTTATATGGATTATGCCAATAAGAAAACCGGCGTGGGTAAGATTATTTATCCTACTGGAGATTATGAAAAGGATATGGCGGAAATTATGGAATTTTACGCCCAAATTCATGCAAAATTTCCTGAGAAATTTAGCGTAGATACACGTTATTTTGAAAAGAACTAATTCATAAAAAGGACAGCAATGACTGTAATGCTGATCAGTTAAGGAAATTCGGGTTATTTATTACCCTAAATTTCCTTATATTTGGATTTAAAGTGAGCTAAATTTACGTCTTACTGACCTTATTTTTAACTTTTAAATCCTTAACTGACTGGCATTACAGCAATGACTGTCCTTTTTTATTGGTTTTTGAATAGCGTGCTGTATTTATGCTTAATCATTAAAATCTGGATGAATGCCCCCCAAGTTCTGACATGCAGATTTGTAAATAATATATTGCTGGTCAATCACTTCAGCAAGAGGAATAGTAAATAGCTTTTCACCCTCTTTATAACTATCAATATAGGAAACTACTTTTTGTTTACTTGATGCCAGTTTTTGTTCATGAAAACTATTAATTGAACTATGTGCCATATGGGCACTTTCAATATTGTTACACTGAAAATGTGAAAGGAGTTTTTCGGCTTTTTTTATTTCATTGGATGTGCCAAACATACAACCGCTCAGCAGGGTTACACTCGCGAGCAGGATGAGCTTATTCATGGTTTTATTTTAAGTAAAATAGAGGTGCATTATTCTATAAACTTTTGCATAAAAAATTAATCTCTTTTTTATGATTTGGCAAAAAATTATTTAAATGTGAGATACATCATTATTTATAAGTGGGTTGTTAGGTATTTTAAATATTTTGGCCTAGTTATGTCGTAATAAGGCTCATTACAACGAGAAAACAGCCTGAGCTAAATAATAAACCTAAGACGATACGTTTAAATTGTCGTTCTGATATTTTATAAAATAATCGTGCACCAAATATGACTGGGAAAGCCATAATGACCAGTAAGACGGCAAGATAAGGTAAATGTTGTTTTTGAATAAGACCTTGGATCAGGTAGTTCACGAGTGTTACAAGTTGTATAGCGAAATTAAAATGACGCAATATGTAGCGTTGTTCGCTTTTGGATTGGTTTTTAACATTAACCATGCCGAAGGGACTGCACCACAAAAACCACCTAAAATCCCAGCAATATAGCCAATGATTGAATCTGCGAATTTCCCAGATTTTTGAATAAAATTGAATTTAGGGTTAAAAAGTAGAATTGGGCACCAAAAGACCAAAAATCCACCTAAGACCAATTTAAAGGTGTCTTGATTAATACTGTCGAGTAAGTATAGCTAAATTCTAAAAATATCAGCACGTAAAAATACCTGTAAAATTTTATTCTTTAAGGTCTTTGGTGTACTGAAGAGTTAAGTAATCAGCTATAGGTGCCGAGGGGTACACCTAAGATCCCTGCAATTAAATAAGGCAGAATGATTTTTTTATTGATTTGAATGGTTTTGCGTTCAGAAGAAAGAGAAATAAAATGACTATAGACCGAAGCGCAAACGACCAATGGTGCGGCGATTTGTGCCGGTAAAATCCACACCCAAAATGACATGGCAATCAGCGCAAATGCAAAACCAGTTAACCCTTGTACGAAACCTGCACAGAGTGCACCAAGAATAAAAATCAGCCAAGTCATTCAGTAGAAGCAGTGAAAGCAGTAAACAGCGAGGAGGCTATTGTAATGAATTTTGTATCAAGTAGCTGCTGTTTCGCAGAAAAGGACTCAAAAAGATAAATTTAAAAATAGAGAAAATCAAAGGACACCTAGGCATCCTTTGATCAGAAAAACTCGATCACAGACTTTTTTGATATAGGCCTGCACGTACGGTGCCTGCTTTGGTTTGCTTGATCTGTTTCCATGTCATTGGAAGTTTTATCTGAGACAAATCTCGATCTGCTTCTACATAGATTAAACCATTTTCAGCAATCAACGGATCTGCTAATTCTGCCAACTCTTGCCATAAATCGAGGCTGTAGGGGGGATCTAAAAATACCAAGTCAAATTGTTCTTTTAGACTCGGCAAAGCTTGTTGTGCCGTCATATTTTTTAACTGAACTTGCTGTTTACTGACTCGTAACAGCTCAAGATTATCCGTTAAAAACTTTGCTTGAGTCCGATCTGGCTCAATTAAGACTGCTTGTGCGGCACCGCGAGATAAGGCCTCGAATGCCAGCGCACCTGAGCCTGTGCACAGGTCAAGCACTTTGGCATTTTGTACATCCCACATCAGCCAGTTAAATAGAGTTTCACGTACACGGTCGGGTGTCGGTCTAAGTCCATCAATATTGGCAAAAGGTAGTTGTCGACGTTTCCACTCACCACCAATGATTCTTAATTGATTTTTCACAGATTATTCTCCATCGGATGTGGTTGCAGAACTCGCAGCGCGGGTTTGTGCTGTGTTTGTAGAGGCCGCAGGTTGAGTGGATTGTGTTGGGGTAGTCGCTTGTTGCTGATTCGGGTTGGCATTTGGATCGGCAGTTAAGATGTTAGAACCACTTGGTAATTCACCCGGTTTGATCCCAGCGGTCATCAAGCCACCACTAATTTGATGACCCTCAGGGCGAATCGGATTCTTTTTACGTTTCAGTAACCAATAGTCAAACATTGGTTTCGCAATTTGTGCTGCTGAACCGCCATGACGACCATTTTCCCAAACTACGGCAATTGCAATTTCAGGTTGTTCTGCAGGCGCAAAACCAACAAATAAACCATGGTCCAACTGACGTTCAGTTAACAGCGCTTCGTTATAGCGCTTACCTTGGGCAATACTTTTTACCTGTGCCGTACCGGTTTTCCCTGCAATTTGATACATCGGTGTACGAATACCACGGCCTGTACCGGTTTGTACCACATCGACCATGGCATCACGCATTTTGATCCAATCATCTGGTTTGCCATTAAACTCAATACGGCCATTGGGCGCATTATGAACTTTATGAACTTTTGAACCTTTACTTTCACGCAGTACGTGAGGGGTGACATGTGAGCCTTGGTTGGCGGTAATAGCTGTCGCCATTGCAAGTTGTAATGGTGTTGCGGTGAAGGCTCCTTGACCAATACTAACTGAAATGGTTTCACCTTTGAGCCAGTTCGATTTGCGTGTACGGAGTTTCCATTCTGGGTTTGGATACAGACCAGTACTTTCACTTGGCAAATCGACCCCAGTTTTTTCACCAAAACCAAACTGACGCATCCATGTGTTCATTTTATCAATGCCCATGCGGTAAGACAGGACATAGAAATAAGTATCACAAGACACCACTTGTGCTTTATGCAAATTGACAGAACCATGTCCAGATTTTTTATGGTCACGGAAACGGTGACTATCGCCCGGTAAAGTAAAATAGCCCGGGTCAGAAATTGCTGTGCTCCAATCTACCAAACCATAATGAATACCGCCTAAACCAAACATCGGTTTGATGGTTGAACCGGGTGGGTAAGCCCCTTGTACTGCACGGTTATATAAAGGTTGATCTAAACTGTCGCGTAGTTCTGAATAATTTTTATTACTGATCCCAGTGACGAAGAGGTTGGGGTTGAAACTTGGACTTGAGACAAGGGCCAGAATTTCACCTGTACGTGGGTCAATTGCAACAATCGCACCGCGTCGCCCTGCCAATTGCTCAGAAGCAACCATTTGTAAACCATAATCCAGTGAAAGATATAGGTCATTACCTCGAACAGGGTCTTTACGACCTAAATGGCGTAATATATTACCAAAGGCATCGGCTTCGACCGACTCATTACCGGGCACACCGTGTAACAACTCTTCATAGGATTTTTCCACCCCGATCTTACCAATCAGGTTGGAGCCGGCATACAAATCTTTATCAATTGATTTCAATTCTTTGTCATTAATGCGCCCCACATAACCAATCACATGAGCAAAAAGCTCACCATGTGGGTAATAGCGTGTCATTTGAGTCTCTATGTTGACACCCGGAAATTGATATTTCACTTCACTAAAACGTGCGATATCGTTTTCATTCAAATTTAACTTAAGCGAAACACGCTCAGTTTTTTTTGAGGTCTTAATCCGTGATTTAAAACGTTGAATGTCTTCATCGGTGAGTTCGAGTAAAGGCGTCAAACGACGAACCGTATCATCAATATCTTCGACATCAGCACGGCTCATGGTGGCAGAGAAAACTGGGTAGTTATCTGCAAGCAATACCCCATTACGGTCATAGATATAACCACGCGAAGGTGCTAAAGGTTGGAGACGGATACGGTTTTGATCAGCGGCTGTAGAAAATTGTTGATAACTATTGATCTGTAAATAAGCATAACGTGCGATCAGTAACAGCATAAAGACAGAAACGATCCCCATCGAAATCATGACACGATTACGATAAATCCGCTTTTCTTGCTGGACATTTTTTAATGGAAAGTGTTGCTTCATACGTGATCGACTTAAGGACAAAGAACTGAAATAACCGAAGGGTTATATTCTAGCGCAACTGACATTTTTTTGATAAAGAAAAACGGTATTGGCTGGAAAGACATTCAAACTTTGACTTTATAGACATTAAAAATATGCGCTGCTGTGTATAACAGTTCATATTATTCTGATACAGTCGGAAAGTATAAAAAAGGAATAATCCAAAAAATAATACTAAGGAAGTTAGTGAAAACAATGAATAAATTTTATCCATTGCTTGCTTTGATGATGCTTGGAAGCATCGCCCATGCCAATGACAACTCTATTTTACCTCAGGCAAAATTAACCCATGAAGGTTATCAACCGTGGAATATCGGTGCGGGATTTACCCAGAAAATTATTCACGTGAATGGTGAATGGGCAAATCCCTATGGTATTGCCTATGCCAAAGCCGGTGTTTTTTTGAACGATGATAAGTCACCTGCGGGTCAAGTTGGCTTTCGTTACCCAGTTCATTTCACGGGTAAGGATAAAAATGGTTATTATATCGGGGCTTATGCAGGACATATCGATTCTAAAAAAGTCGATGGTGATGATGAGGCACGCTTAGGTGCTGGTGTTGACCTTGCCTATGTCATGTTAAGCGCTGAACGTATCAGTACGTTTAGTGTAGGGCTCGGTGCTGGTGAAAAATTAGAAGATAAATCAGGTCATGTGATTGCTGAAACTGAACCGAGACTACAAATCTCATATACTCTAAGTTTCGGTTTATAGTGAAAATAATCAACTTTATTTTATAACCGCACTCATTGAATAAAATTAAATATGGAAGCTATGCATGCTTGAGTACGTGAACGAATTGTGGCAAGCCTTTTTGCAACGACCTGATTTTTGGGCGGTGCTAAGTATTATCCCTGTTACCGCATTCGTTACCTGGGCACACGTTTGGATGGCGCTGAAAATGGTGTTTTACCCAATTACATTTTGGGGATTCCATTTAGGGCCTTTACCTGTGGGCTGGCAGGGGATTGTGCCCAGAAAAGCAGGGCGTATTTCAGGCATTATAACCGACAATACTTTATCTAAATTGGGCTCACTACGTGAATTTTTAGAAGCGATGGACCCCGAAGATATGGCGCGGATCATTGGGGAACAAGTTGGATATGAACTTGAACACCTGATTGATGAAGTCATGATAGAGCGAAATGCGGTGCTTTGGGAAAATTTACCGTATTCGATCAAACGTCGTATTTATGCTCAAGCGCAGAAACAATTACCGGGTACATTAAAAGAACTTGTGACCGAACTGACCATGAACGTCGAGTCACTTGTTGATATGCGTGAAATGGTGGTCAGCCAAATGGAAGCCGATCGACGTCTTATGGTTCGTATGTTCCTCAAAGTCGGTCAAAAAGAAATTAATTTTATTTGGCATATTAGTGCGCTGATCGGGATGTTCTTTGGTATCTTCCAAATGATTGTTTGGTTTGTGGTGCCATGGCATTGGACTGTGCCATTTTGGGCCGCGATATGGGGTTTCCTCACCAACTGGATTGCGATCTGGATGGTCTTTAATCCGATTGAACCGCATCCTATGAAGTATCTGCAATTATTTGAATTAACTAAAGATCGTAAATTCCCTTGGATCAAACCCGTGCTTCCGCGGATTGGCACGTACAATATTCAAGGTGCATTTATGAAACGCCAAGAAGAAGTCTCAGATGTCTTCGCAAGTGTAGTCACGGAAGACCTAATTACGTTAAAATCGATTATGACCGAAATGATGTATGGCGGGAAAAAAGATAAAACTCGTCGCATCGTGAAACGTCATATTAATGAAATTATGGAAACTCCGCTGGTTCGTACATCATTACAGTTATCTTTAGGTCCAAAAGAGTACGCAAAACTCAAGACAGACTTGATCGATCGCTCAATTGAAATTACGATGGTGCCTGTATGCGACCCTGCATTTAATGCGAGCCGTGCACAGAAAATCTTTCAAATGTTTAGAGACCGGATTCGTGAGCTCACGCCTAAAGAATTTCAAAATCTATTACGTCCTGCATTTCAGGAAGACGAATGGATTTTAATTGTCTTGGGTGGAGTGACCGGTTTTATCGCGGGTACAATACATTTGTTTGTGGCTTTCTTATAATGAGATGCCGGGGGACACAGTCAATCACTGTGGTCGTGGCGTCATACAAATTGTTTAAATGAGGATGTTTTTTTATGCGCATTATTTTACTCGGACCACCTGGAGCAGGTAAAGGTACACAAGCTCAGTTGATCTGTAAGCGCTACGATATCCCACAAATTTCAACCGGTGATATGCTCCGTGCTGCGATTCGTGAAGGTACTGAATTAGGTTTACAAGCTAAAAACGTCATGGACAATGGCGGTCTTGTATCTGATGAGCTCATTATTGGTCTTGTGAAAGAACGTATTGCTCAACCTGATTGCATCAACGGCTGCATTTTCGATGGTTTCCCGCGTACGATTCCTCAAGCTGAAGCGCTTGAAAATGAAGGTATCAATATCGATCACGTGATTGAAATTGAAGTGCCTGATGAAGAAATCGTTCAACGTCTTTCAGGTCGTCGTCAACACCCAGCTTCTGGCCGTGTTTACCACATCGTTTACAACCCACCAAAAGTGGAAGGTAAAGATGATGAAACTGGCGAAGATCTTGTTCAACGTCCAGATGATCAAGAAGCAACGATTCGTAAGCGTTTAGGTTCTTACCACGCTGAAACTGAGCAACTTGTTGGTTTCTATCAAGGTCGCGCAGCATCTGGTGAAAATGCACCAACGTATAATAAATTAAATGGTTTACGTCCAATTGAACAAGTTCAAACAGATTTGTTTGCAATTCTAGACCAGTCTAAATAATTCATTTCTGAATTTTTGACAATCAAGGAGTCCTACTGCATAGTGGGGCTCCTTTTTTAATGTGTGTATGCAGGACGATCTGATCATGAAGATTGCTTTGGTTGTAATGGTGATCGTCGCGATTGCGGTATTGTTGGGTTTATTGTATGTGAGCTTTAAAATGTTGCGTAAGGCGCAAGCTGAAGAGGTTCAGCAGGGTAAAGCTACATCGAAACAATATCAGCTGCATCCTAAATTAAAACAAGAATTAGAAAAAAAGCAGCAACAAGAGAATCAAAATAAACCTGATTAATCTTGATTTGATTTTAGTGAAACTCGATTCGTGTTGTAAATGATTTCGCGAATCTCAACTTTCTAAACTCTTGAAATAAAAAGGACATAACACAATTTAGATTTCGACTAAGAAAACT
>NZ_JBLZXR010000037.1:0-48854 GCF_050285345.1 Acinetobacter sp. | reverse complement strand
GAGAACCTAATGAGTTAGCAACTGAGTTGTGGAATATCATTAGATAAAATTAAGTATAAATCTGCTAGTCTAGAGCCATAATAAAAATAGGGAATAATAATGATGGAATTTAGATGGCTTAGAAAGATCAAAAAACTAGCTTCTAACCTATATCGGTATACAAATAATGTTACCGTTCAAAAGCTTAACAGCATGTATGTGATCGATCAAACTTATGATGCCAATAATCAGGTATGTATTTCGTACATGACGGCAGATTTTTATTTAAGGGTGGCATCATGAAAATCTTTTTATTATCTGCACATCAAGTGCTTGATTTTACTTGTCATAAAACGTATCAGCGCTACATACAGCAAGCCAATCAACTGGAAAAAGTACAACGAAATAAGTTGAAAGTTTTTTTAGGTCAGCATATTTCACAAAATTTAAGTTATGAGCAATTTACCAAGAAATTTCCTTTAACGCGTTATGGCGATTGGAAAAGTAAAATTGAGCAAGCTCACAGTACAGGTAAAAATACCCTAGGGCCTAGCAAGATTATACGTTTCCAACTGAGCAGTGCTTCCAGTGAAGCGATTCAATTTATTCCCTATACTCAATTATTTTTAGATGAATTAGACGCAGCAATTGGCTTTTGGCTGAGCCATGTATATTGTGAGTATCCACAGCTTAAAAAGTCGACCCACTATTGGGCTGTTCCTTGGTTGGCTGAAAGTCAGTCTAAATTTTTAGAAAATAGTTCCCTGAATGATAAGCGTGGATTACGAAATTTATCTAAAGGAGTTTTGAACAAAATTACCCAGTCAGTTCCATCAGAAATTGCGCTGGCATCTTCAGTCGATGATGCTCTGTTTGCAACGGCGACTTATTTGGTGGCAGATAAGCGTCTTGGGATGATTGCTGTGTGGAGTCCAACGACTGCCTTGCAGTTACTGGATATGATTCAGCAGTTTCAAGATGAAATAGTCCAAGTGCTCAAATCAGGAAAATGGATGCGTGAAGGGCTTAATTTTCTGGACGTGCCAAAATCGTGTGAGCAGTGCTACAAATTACAACAGCTCAATTTAACTGAGCCAAGTGCATGGAAAAAACTTTGGCCTAAATTAAGTCTAATTTCAACTTGGGATACTGCCAGTGCCCCGCAATGGATAGAGCAGTTGCAACAACGTATTGACGGTGTAGCCTTTGCAGAAAAAGGGTTATGGACAACTGAAGGGGTGGTGACGATTCCATTTACAGATCGTTTTCCTTTAAGTTATCAGTCTCACTTCTATGAGTTTTTACTACAAGAAAGCAATCAAGTTGTGCCGTCATGGCAGCTCAAGTTGGGCGATATTGTCAGTCCAGTCATTACTACCGGTTCAGGTCTAATTCGTTATGTGATGGACGATGAACTCGAAGTGACAGATTTTTATCAACAAATTCCATGTTTTCAATTGTTGGAACGGAAAATGACAGTTAATCTTGCAGAAGAAAACTTAATTACAATGCAGCGCTGTGGCCAATTGTAGAAATGAAGCACTGACGTGCTTCATTTCTTTAAAAGGTATGTAAATATCAGTGAATCGCAAAATTACCCTTGTGGATGAGTAATTTTCCATGCACGGTGAATTTTTGTATTGCGTTTGAAATCCAGTCCAATGGTTTCATTACTGATTTCTTCTACATCAAACATCGCCAGAATCACATCATCCATCTCAAAACCACGATAGTTGTTTGAGAAGTATAAAGTACCTTCAGTGGTCAGGCGGTTCATGGCACGTTTAATCAGTGACATATGGTCACGTTGTACATCAAAGGTACCGTAGAACTTTTTCGAGTTAGAGAATGTCGGTGGGTCAATAAAGATCAAGTCATATTGCTCATGACCTTCTTTGAGCCACTCAAAACAGTCGCTTGAAAAGAATTGGTGTTGTTCATCCGCATGATCAACAGTCAAGCCATTCAATACGAAGTTTTCTTTAGACCAGTTTAAATAGGTATTGGATAAATCGACACTGGTTGTACTCGCAGCGCCGCCCAATGCAGCATGTAAGCTAGCAGTTGAGGTATAGCTGTACAAGTTTAGGAAGTGTTTACCACGTGCTTCTTTGGCAATGCGTAAGCGCATTTGGCGATGGTCAAGGAACAAACCAGTATCTAAATAGTCAGTTAAGTTGACTAAAATTTTCGCTTGACCTTCTTGCACGATAAAACGTTTCGACGCAGTACTTTGTTTGGTGTACTGATTTTTACCTTCCTGACGTGCGCGGGTTTTAATGAAAATCGCATCACGGCCTAAGCCTGTTACAGCGCGAATCGCTTGTAAAGCCAAGTTAAAGCGTTTTTTAGCTTTTTCAGGGTCGATTTTTTTCGGTGGTGCATATTCTTGAACGTGTAAACGATCGCCATATAAATCCACAGCAATGTTGAAGTCAGGTAAGTCAGCATCGTAAAGACGTAAGCAGAAAATATTTTCTTTAACTGCCCATTTTTTCAAGTTCTGCATATTCTTTTGCAGACGGTTGGTAAAGTCTTCCGCACCTTCAATTTTTTCAAATTGTTGTGGTTCCCAGTGTTCTAGGAATGGCTTTTGAACGGCAGCAGGTTTGACGGTACCGAAACGGACATAAATTGGCAGTTTACCGTTCATCAAACGTAAAATTTGTGGATCATTAAACGCCAAGACATCGGCTTGTTCAACTTGAGCTGCAATCACAGCGGCAGGTTGGTTCGGGAAATTCTTTTGTAATAATGCCGATAAACCTAGGTATAAAGCACGGTTTGAAGCTTTATCACCTAAACGCTCACCATACGGTGGGTTGGTCACAATAAAGCTTTTTTTACCTGCGGCTTGGAAATCTGGCCAATCTGCAAGTGTACGTTCTTCAATTTTAATTTGATCTAAAACCGATTCAAAACCTGCGGCAATAATATTTTGTTTGGTCGCTTTAACCGCTTCCCAATCCGCATCGAAGGCATAGAATTGTGGAAGGGGCTGTTCTAATGCTGCTTTATGACGTTCAGCCGCTTCACCTTTAATCGACATCCACAGTTCATGATCATGACCATTCCAACCGTTAAAACCAAAACGGCGAACGAGGCCTGGCGCACGATCAGTTAAAATCATTAAGGATTCAATAATAAAGGTTCCTGAACCACACATTGGGTCAAGAATAATGTCTGGGTTATATTGTTTGAGTTTGCCTTTTTGCAAAATAGCCGCTGCCAAATTTTCTTTAATTGGCGCATCGGTCATATAACGACGGTAACCGCGTTTATGCAGGGAATCGCCCGATAAATCTAAGCAATAAGTATGTTTAGTTTTGCCAGCTAACACATACAAGGTAATTTCAGGCTGTTTAATATCAATACTTGGGCGTTTGCCGACAGCCTCCATAAAGGAGTCGACCACACCATCTTTAACACGTAAAGTTGCAAACTGGGTATTGACCTTAATATCACGTTCTACATGCAAACGAATGGCAAAGGTACTTTGCGGTGCAAAAATAAGCGACCAATCAAAGTTCATTGCTCCTTCATAGAGCTCTTCCGCCACATCTCGAGCATCGTGAGTGAACTCAAGTTCATGAGTATGAATTGGCGTGAGAACACGAGAGGCCAGACGTGACCACATACAAATACGGTACGCATCTTCTAGTGTGCCTTTGAATACAAGACGACCCGGGAATTGTTCAATATTTTGAACACCTAAACCTTCAATTTCCTCGCGGAGTAAGGTTTCAAGTCCATCTGCACAGGTAACCCAATATGTAGAGAGACGCGGTTTCGAATTCATGTAAATTTCCAAAGGCAAAAAAGCAATCGCGTATTTTAACGTATTTTCGAGTATTTGGGCGGATGATATTTGCTAGTTGTTTGAGAAATATTGACCAGTCTTCACAGCTTTATATCTTTTGATCCGATCATTTCAAGGGAGTAATCACACGAATGGTATAAAAATCACTCATTCACTCACGGACGCATTAAAAACTTTCATAAATTTCTAATTATTTGAGGTGTATAGCATGTCAGGATTCACCATGTGAGTTGCGACGTAACATGATAATTAAATACAGTCCAAGTTTTAAAAGTTTGGTGCAGGGAATTTGTATTTTGAAGTCTTTTAAGTGATTCCTGTTTAATTTATCTTATTGAAATGGCAGATCGAAATTGGGAAATGGATGTTGATGAAGATTATCATTTTGCTTTGAGTGTTGAAAACTTCAACTGCTATTTCCTGTGATTCTCTGTATAATGCGTTGACTTAACGATTAGGAATCTCTCATGCACTTAGCGGCATTGCATACTCCGAGCCAGATTCAACTTAACCAAGATGGTAACCTAAAACATTTCCTCACCATCGAAGGCCTTTCTAAAGAAACTCTCACAAAAATATTGGACACTGCGCAGTCCTTTTTTAATGACCAAAATCAGCTCATTACCAATAACCTGCTTGAAGGTCGTACGGTAATGAACCTGTTTTTTGAGAATTCTACCCGTACCCGTACCACTTTTGAAGCGGCAGCAAAGCGTCTGTCTGCAAACGTATTGAACATTGATATTGCACGTTCAAGTACATCAAAAGGCGAGACTTTACGTGATACGTTGTGGAACTTAGAGGCCATGGCAACGGATATTTTTGTGGTACGTCATTCATCTTCTGGTGCTCCGCATTTTATTGCCAAAGACGTCTGTCCACATGTGGCGATTATTAATGCAGGGGATGGCCGTCATGCGCACCCGACTCAAGCCATGTTGGATATGTTGACAATTCGTCGCGAAACCAAAAAGAATTTTGAAGATATTTCCATTGCAATTATTGGCGATATCAAACATTCACGCGTAGCACGTTCAGATGTTGCGGCTTTACAAACTTTGGGCTGTAAAGATATTCGTGTGGTTGCACCAAATACCTTACTGCCTTGTGGTTTCGATGATTATGACGAAAGCATTCGTCTATTCAATAACATGGAAGACGGCATTAAAGACTGTGATGTGATCATTACTTTACGTATTCAAAACGAACGTATTGATTCACCAGCACTATCTTCACAAGCTGAGTTCTACAAAATGTATGGTCTCAACAAAGAGCGTTTAGCGTTGGCAAAACCAGATTGTATTGTGATGCATCCGGGGCCAATGAACCGTGGTGTTGAAATTGATTCCAGTATTGCTGATGGCAAACAATCAGTGATTTTGCATCAAGTGACCAATGGTATTGCCGTGCGTATGGCAGTATTGGCTTTGGCCATGCAAGGTCAGTTGCAAGAAAAAGGTTTGTTAGAAGCGATTGCGGGATAAGGGAAAGTCATGAGTATTGTAAAAATTGAAAATGTACGTGTCTTAGACCCAATCAATCAATCGGATCGCGTACAAACAGTATTTATTAAAAATGGTCAATTGGTTGCTGAAAGCACTAATATTGCCGAAACTATTGATGGTCAAGGCAAATGGTTGATGCCAAGTATGGTGGATTTATGCGCACGACTGCGTGAACCGGGGCAGCAACAGCACGGAACATTAAAGTCTGAAGGTAAAGCCGCACGTGCCAATGGTATTTCGCATGTGTTTACGCCGCCAGATTCAAAACCAATTGTGCAAGACAATGGCGCTTTAATCCACGGCTTAGTTGAAAAAGCCATGCTGGATGGTGGTATTTATCTGCAAGTGATTGGCGCGCAGACTCAAGGTCTTTTGGGTAAACAACCTGCTAATATGGCTGGTTTGAAAAAAGGCGGTTGTACTGCAGTTTCAAATGCCAATGCAACATTTATGGATGACGATGTTGTGATCCGTACCTTGGAATATGCAGCCGGTTTAGACATGACCGTGGTGTTCTATGCAGAAGAACATCAAATTGCCAAAGATGGCTGCGTGCATGAAGGCTTTGTCGCTTCCCGCCAAGGTCTGCCGATGATTCCAGCCCTAGCTGAAACTGTGGCCATTGCAAAATACTTGCTCATGATTGAAGCTACAAAAGTACGTGCACATTTTGGTTTATTGTCTTCAGGTGCTTCGGTCGAACTAATTAAAAATGCCAAAGCCAAAGGTTTGCCTGTGACCTGTGACGTTGCAATGCATCAATTGCATTTAACCGATCAATTGATTGATGGTTTTAACTCGCTTGCGCATGTACGTCCACCATTACGTTCAGAACAAGACAAAGACGTGCTTCGTCAGGGCTTAAAAGAAGGCGTGATTGATGCGATTTGTACTCATCACGAGCCTTTAAGTAGCTCTGCGAAAATGGCACCTTTTGCTGAAACACAACCGGGCTTTACTGCATTTGATACTTATATTCCTTTCGGCGTGCAACTGATTGCAGAAGGTTTATTAACACCACTGGAATGGGTTGAAAAAGTAACATTGGCACCTGCGAAAGTTGCTCAAATGCAAGAGCGTTGGGCGAATGAAGCGGGTTGGGTACTGGTCGATCCAGAATTGGAATGGACAGTTAATAAAGACAGCATCGTTTCAAATGGTAAAAACACCCCATTAATCAATCAAGTGGTTAAAGGTAAAGTGGTTCAGTCTTTTTATGCTTAATGGGCAATTAAACTGAAAATTCCAGCTTTAAAATCAAAGTCAGCTTCGGCTGGCTTTTTTTATACAGACTAAAAATGCAACATGAAATTTAATGTTGGGAAGTAGGAACAAATTATTACATTTGATTAAAAAATAAGCATATAAACTGAAGTACACATGAGAATAATGAGAACAGCATGGAGTAAAAACATGAGTATAGATTTAGTCGAACTTGTGAAACAGCAAGTTTCCACAATTGCGCTAAGCGGTGACACTGAACATTTATTCGAAAAAAATGCAGCCATTAACCAATTTATTCCATTTCTGCTAAATATTTTCCGTTCCAAACCTGAACTGATCGATAGCTTTCAAAAACAGTTAAATCCACGTCTAAGTGATATTTTTACGACCAATCCCAGTTTAAAAGAGCAATTTTTACAAAATCTTAGTGGTGGTGCACCTGTATCTCAAATTGAACATGCTTTAAATCAGTCAATTGCACCGACGCTTGGCGTATTGGAAGATGAAGCAGGTTCTTCAGATCCCGCAGCCATTAGTTATTTGCTCAATCTACATGCAGCTCGTATTTTGGCGGCAGCACCTGAATGGGTATTACCTTTACTTGCGGGCTTAGGGGTGAATACTGCGGCTGGACAGACCCTGCATAAAACCCCTGTACTTGAGTCAACACCTGTTACCGAAGAAGATAAGCGAGTGAATTGGCTGTTACCGATTCTTGCTTTATTAATTTTATTTGGGCTGATTGCATTTTGGTTTAAAGCCTGTAGTAAAAAAGAAGACCCTTTGACATCCGCGACGACTATTTCTCAGCCCGCAGCATCTCAACCGGCACGACTGCAATTGACGACAGGAGCAGATGGTTTGTTGACCTATTGCCAAATTAAAACCGGTGATGCGACTTATATGGATATTTTACAACAACAAGTGAAGCAAATTTTTAACTATGCCCTAGGCTGTGGAGGAATTTCTGACACCAGTTACCATACCCAATTTATTGATCAAGACACGATTCCAAGCGTCTTGCAAAAACTAAAAGGCGTACCGAACACTACACTAACGTGGACTGAAAATCAGTTATCGATTCTTTCGGAAAATCCAGCAGATGCACAGAATTTGGCAAATCAACTCAAGCCATTGGCAAGAAATATGACCGTTATGGTGCAAGAAGCTGTCAATGAACAATCGGCTGTGGAGAACAGTATTACTGATGCACAAAAAGCATTGGCCAGTATCAACCCAGATCAAATACGCGCATTGGATGTTGCAACTGCACTGAATTTACAGATTATTAACTTTGCAACTGGTTCATCGGATATTCCAAAGCTGAATAAATCGATTCTGGATCAGGCTGCTGCGCTGCTTCAACGTGCTTCGCAAGTTCATTTAATCGTACAAGGCCATACCGATGCTGTGGGCGATGCAAATGCCAATAAGCAATTGTCACAAAAACGTGCACAGGCCGTTGTGGATTATTTGATTGCCAAAGGTGTCGATCCTGCGCAGTTGCAGGCTGTGGGTTATGGTCAAGAAAAACCAATCGCCAGTAACAGCAGCAAAGAAGGTCAATTTAAAAACCGCCGTATCGAGTTTGAAGTACGTAATAGTGAGACTGGCAAAGTGCGTGAGGTGAATGAAGAAGGCGTAACTGAAATTCGCAATTAATGGTCATTATTTTCGAAAAATCAGCAAAAACCCTGTAAATCACGGGGTTTTCCTCGTCAAAGTGTTTAATTTTTGAGTAGAATACGCCCGAATAATAAAAACCTGAATAATTCAAAAGATGAAAAAAATAATGTTAACGAGCTTGATGATGTCTATGGCATTGATATCAGGTTGTGATTATTTTAAAAATAAAAAAGAGACTGAAGTGAAAGCAGAAGCACCGGTCTTGGATGATTGGAGTTGTACTGCTCAAGCTAATGTTGAACAGATTCAAGGACATTTGAAGGCTGAATATTTAAAAGCTTTAGAGCGTCGTTTACGTGACAGTCGTGAATACGAAGCTGATGAAAAATTATTGGCACAGATTAATAAGGGGATTCGTTTTGAAATTAAAGGGATTTCAACCACGACAGAAAAACCTGAAACGGCAAAGCAATTAGACTGTGAAAGTCAATTGCTGGTGACTTTCCCGAAAGGCTTACAAAAGCGTGCTGAAAATGCGTATCTTGCGCACCCATGTGAGGAGTGTGAAGGAGAATATCAAAGTACCTTAGCTGATGCGATAGACGATGGTAACGGCTCACTTCGTTTGGATAATGATCAGTTACAAGGCGCATTTAGTTATAACATCATCAAAACGGACAAAGAAGGCATTAGCCTCAATGTGCTTAACCCCAATAGTGTGATTAATGGGGTAGTTTTGGTCACACAAAATGCAGTGCAATTTACCGCGTATGAAAAAACCAATGCAGAAAGACAAGTGAATATGGAGCAGTATAATCAGCAAGAAGCTGCGCAAATGGAATTAGCGCAAAAAGCCATGAATATTCGTAAAAAGGAATTGGATGCAGACCAAGTCAAAGTGGTGGAACGACTGAACCAAACTTGGGATAATTTTACCGAGGAACAAAAACAGCAATTACAACAAGACCAAACCGAGTGGTTTGAAAAACGTGATGTTGATTGTAAAGTGATTTCTCAAAAAAGCGTCTATCAAATGACAGATAGTGAAAAAGAAACCTATCAAAAGCATTCGCAATATTGGGATGACGGATTGCGCGCGCAAGACCAGCAATTGCAATTTACCAAGTGCTTTAATCAAAAGACCACTGAGCGGATTGTGTATTTAAATAATGTATTTAATTAATTGAATTATCTGGAAAATACTTAATTTTATGCAGTAAAAAAAGGACGAAGATGATTCGTCCTTTTTTGTTGTATAGCTTAGGCGCAGTGTTTTTGCCAATAGGCATTGGCATAGTTAGATGGATTACTGCGTTGTAGTACTTGACTGATATTTTGACTGGCAAGCATCAGCGCATCCAGATCAACTCCAGTGTCAAAGCCCATGTTGGAGAGTAGGTAGTAAAGGTCTTCGGTTGAAACATTACCTGAAGCACCTTTGGCATAAGGACAGCCGCCTAAACCTGCAATGGAAGAATCAAATACGCGAATGCCTTGCTCTAAAGACTGGTAGATATTGGCAATGGCCATGCCATAGGTATTATGAAAATGTCCTGCCAGACGGGAGGTCTCCATTTCAGCTAAACACGCTTGCCAGACTTTTTTCACACGGTCTGGAGTTGCTGTGCCAATGGTTTCACCCAAAGATACTTCATAGCAGCCCATGTCCAGCAAACGTTGACTAACCTCTGCAACTTTGCTCGGTGCAATTGCGCCTTCATAGGGACAATCGACAATACAGGATACATAACCACGAACTTTGATGTTGTTTGCCTTTGCTGCCGTCATGATGTCTGCAAATTTTTCAAAGCTTTCATCAATAGAGCAATTAATGTTCTTTTGCGTGAAACTTTCAGATGCTGCGGTAAAAACCGCAACCTCCTGACAGCCCACAGCCAAAGCAGACTCAAAGCCTTTTAAGTTCGGGGTTAGTAAACTAAAACTGATATTTGGATCTTTGGGCAAGCTGGCAAAGAGTTCGTCACTCTGAGCCATTTGTGGAACCCATTTTGCCGAGACACAGGAACCGACTTCAATTGCACTGAGTCCTGTTTGCATTAAATCTAGAATCAGTTTGCGACGGTCGTCCAAGGTGAGCGGGGTCTTTTCATTTTGCAGACCATCTCGTGGGCCGACCTCGACAATTTTGACAAATTCACTCATGCAGCACCTTCCAAGCTTGAAAACTCAACCAATTCATCACCGGCTTTAACTTGATCACCGACTTGGAAGTAAGAAGCTGAGACAATGCCGTCATGTGGTGCACGAATTGAATATTCAATTTTCATCGCTTCAAGGGTGAGTAGCACATCATCTTTTTTCACGGTGCTGTTGTTTTGCACTAAGACTTGTGTGATCACACCCGGCATCGGTGCTTTTAAGTTATTGGCATCTGATGCATCATCTTCGCTATTGAAGTTTGGTTTGATATGAGCAAATTTATAAGTTTGACCATTTGCATAAAGGGTTAAACCTTGTGCATTTGAACTGAATGCGTAAGTCTTTTTACCTGTTGCCAATTCAATTTTAGCCAAATGTGTGTCTAGTAATTCACCCTGAATGAAAATGCTATTGCCATTGTATTTTGCGGTGAAGCCTTCTGCTGTTGGGCTGAAATGAACTTTATGTTCTTCATCGTTCAGCGTCAATTTAATGGCATAGCTGGCATTAATATTTAAACGCCATAGAGACTTAGCTTGCCATACAGGATTGGCTGCTGCTTTATTGTCAGCAAAGCGAGACAAGAGTTCAATCAATGCCGCTGTAATGATGAGTTCTGAAGAAGCGGTTTCATTGTGTTGTAGTAAAAATGCGTCTTCACGTTGAATTAAGTTGGTATCTAAGTTCGCAGTTTTAAATGACTCAGAACGCACCAAGCGATCTAAGAATGCAATGTTATTGCCCAAGCCATCGACATGAAATTGACTCAGTGCATGATGCATCTGCGTGAGTGCTGCTTCACGGTTTTTCGCCCAGACAATTAATTTGGCAATCATTGGGTCGTAGAAGGTGGTGATTTCATCACCTTCAACAATGCCACTGTCGACACGTACATGTTCATTTTGCTGTGGGTAGTGCAGGTAGTGAATTTTACCAATCGCAGGTAAGAAGCCCTTTTCAGGTTCTTCAGCATAGACACGTGCTTCAAGTGCATGACCATGAATACTGAGTTCGTGTTGTTGTTTAGGCAACGGTTCACCAAAAGCTACACGCAGTTGCCATTCTACCAAGTCTTGGCCTGTGATCATTTCAGTAACAGGGTGCTCAACTTGCAGACGAGTATTCATTTCCATGAAATACGCTGTACCGTCTTGCTCTACAATAAACTCAACCGTACCAGCACCAACATAGTCTACGGCACGTGCCGCATCAATAGCGGCTTGGCGCATAGCCTCAAGTTTTGGCTCTGCCATTTTTGGTGCAGGTGCTTCTTCTAAGACTTTTTGATGGCGGCGTTGTACCGAACAATCACGTTCAAATAGATGTACGTAGTTACCATGCGTATCGCCAAAAACTTGTACTTCAATGTGGCGCGGTTGTACCACATAGCGCTCAACCAAAACATCGTCATTGCCAAAGCTTGAACGTGCTTCACTTTTACATGAAGCCAAATGACTTAAAAAGTCTTCGCTGCGCTCAACCAAGCGCATACCTTTACCGCCGCCACCAGCACTGGCTTTAATTAACACGGGGTAGCCAATCTCATCAGCCTGTTGTTTTAAAAAGTCAGGATCTTGGTTAGCACCATGATAGCCCGGTGTCAGCGGTACGCCTGCTTTTTCCATTAATGCTTTCGATGTGGCTTTTAGACCCATGGCCAAAATGGCAGCTACCGGTGGGCCAATAAAGACGATGTTGTTTTTCTGGCAAGCATTGGCAAATTGGTCATTTTCAGACAAAAAGCCATAACCCGGATGAATTGCTTCTGCACCCGTGTCCAAAGCTGCTTGAATGATACGATCAATTTGCAAATAACTTTGTGCAGCAGGGGATTCTCCAATATAAATGGCTTCATCTGCTTGTTGCACGTGTTGTGCCTGTGCGTCAGCATCTGAATAAACAGCAACGGTTGCGATGCCCATTTTTTTTGCAGTTCGGATCACACGGCAAGCAATTTCACCACGGTTTGCAATTAAGATTTTATTAAACATATCGATATCCTTTCTTGTTGTTATGCTGTTGTCTTGATCCAGACCGGATGGTGTTTATTTAAAAAAGCATTTAAGCCATTTTTTGCCTCTGATCCTTGGCGTACATGGGCAATGTGCTGTGCAGTTTGTAGCAACAATGTTTCGGTTAATACTTGTTGATCGACCATGTTAATGAGTTGCTTTGAAGCCGTTTGTGCTTCAGGTCCGCCCAACAGGAGAGCATCGACGATTTCTGTGACTTTTTCATCTAAGCGTTCAGTATCAGCAACTACATGTGCCAGACCAATGTGCAGGGCCTGTTCTGCAGGAATGCGTTCTGCGGTTAAGAAGTAACGTGACGCTTGGCGTGCACCAATGGCACGAATCACATAAGGACTAATGGTTGACGGTGCTAAACCTAAACGGACTTCTGAAGTTGCAAATTTAGCATCGGTGCTTGCGACACAAATATCACAGGCAGAAGCCAGTCCCATCCCACCACCAAAGGCAATGCCATGCACGCGAGCAATCGTCGGCTGTTTTAATGTCGCTAAACTTTGCAACATTTTCGCCAGTTTTAACGCATCGGCTTCATTGTCAGCTTGCGAAGCTTGGCCTGCTTCTTTCATCCAGTTCAAGTCAGCGCCTGCCGAAAAGCTTTTGCCTCGTCCCGCTAAAATCACCACACGCACATCATCACGGTTATTAAGTTCAGTAAAGCAGCGGTGCAGTTCTTCAATCACTTGGGTATTGAAGGCATTATGCATTTCTGCACGATTAATCCAGACCGTTGCCACTTGGTCGCGTTGTTCAAGTTGTAAATATTGAAAGCTCATCGCTCATCTCCTACATACGGAACACGCCGAATTTGGTTGGTTGAATTGGAGCATTTAAAGCTGCTGCTAAACTGAGACCGAGCACCTGACGGCTTTGCGCAGGGTCAATTACACCGTCATCCCATAAACGCGCCGATGCATAATACGGATGGCCTTGACGTTCAAATTGATCACGGAAAGGTTGTTTAAATTCGTCTTCTTCTGCCGCAGACCACGACTCACCACGTTTTTCGATTTGATCGCGTTTCAAAGTCGACAATACGCTTGCCGCTTGTTCACCGCCCATTACCGAAATACGTGAGTTCGGCCAAGTCCACATGAAACGTGGTGAATAAGCACGACCACACATACCGTAGTTGCCTGCACCAAATGAACCACCAATCACCAGGGTGAGTTTTGGCACATTCGCGGTTGCAACAGCCATCACCAGTTTGGCCCCATTTTTGGCGATGCCTTCATTTTCGTATTGACGGCCCACCATAAAGCCGGTGATGTTTTGCAGGAACAATAGGGGAATATTACGCTGCGTACAGAGCTCGATGAAGTGAGCACCTTTTTGCGCAGACTCTGAAAATAAAATACCGTTGTTGGCAATAATACCGACTGGCATACCATAGATTCTGGCAAAACCTGTGACTAAGGTTGTACCAAAACGTGCTTTAAACTCGTCAAAACGTGAACCGTCGACAATACGCGCAATGACTTCACGAATATCAAAAGGTTTACGTGCATCACTTGGTACAACACCATATAGTTCTGTTGCGTCAAATAATGGTTCTTCAATTTCTGTTGCAGGTTTATTAGGTGCTTTGTTTAAGTTCGCCACGATGTTACGGGCAATGGCAATTGCATGTTCATCATTTTCAGCCAAATGATCGGCTACACCTGAAAGACGCGTATGCACATCGCCACCGCCTAAATCTTCGCTGCTAACCACTTCACCTGTTGCAGCTTTTACCAAAGGTGGACCACCTAGGAAAATCGTTCCTTGATTACGTACGATGATGGTTTCATCTGACATTGCAGGTACATACGCACCACCGGCGGTACAGCTACCCATCACTACCGCAATTTGGGCAATACCCATGCTCGACATGCGTGCTTGATTATAGAAAATGCGGCCAAAGTGATCACGGTCAGGGAAAACTTCGTCTTGCATCGGCAAATATGCACCACCTGAATCGACCAAATAAATACATGGCAGATGGTTTTGCTCTGCAATCTCTTGGGCACGTAAATGTTTTTTTACCGTCAGCGGGTAGTAAGTTCCGCCTTTTACGGTCGCATCATTGGCGACGATCATGCAGCTCACACCATTAACCTGACCGACACCAGCCACTACACCCGCAGCCGGAACGTCGTCGGTATAGACATTTTGTGCAGCCAACTGACCAATTTCAAGGAATGCCGTACCTGCGTCCACTAACTGATCAATACGATCACGTGCTAAAAGTTTTCCGCGTGCCAAATGCTTTTGTCGAGCAGCTTCACCGCCACCTAAAGCAATTTGTTCAGCTTTTTGCTTAAGGTCATTGACCAAGTTTTGCATTGCAGCTTGGTTGGTTTTGAAGTCTTCACTTCGAATATTGATCTTGCTATGTAATTGATTCATCACGAACATCCTTGTCATTTTTATTGTTGTGGAGGGTTAAGCTGTTTCATTAAACAGTTCACGGCCAATCAACATACGGCGAATTTCAGAAGTTCCCGCGCCAATTTCATAGAGTTTTGCATCGCGCCATAGACGGCCTGCAGAAAATTCATTGATATAACCATTTCCACCTAAGGTCTGAATGGTTTCACCCGCCATCCACGTGGCTTTTTCCGCAGCATATAAAATTGCACTTGCTGCATCTTTACGTAGGCTACGGCTATGGCCAGCCTTGTCGCACTCAGCACCCACGGCATAAACCAACGCTTTACATGCCAACCAAGTCGAATACATATCGGCAATTTTACCTTGCATCAACTGGAATTCACCGAGCGCTTGTCCGAATTGTTTACGGTCATGGATATAGGGAATCACGGTGTCCATGCAGGCATCCATAATGCCTAAAGGACCTGCGCTTAAAACCGCACGCTCATAGTCCAAACCACTCATGAGCACTTTCGTGCCGTTTCCTACACCGCCCATTACGTTTTCTTTTGGCACTTTCACGTTGTCAAAGAACAGCGGGTAAGTGTTCGAACCACGCATACCCAACTTGTCTAAATGTGTGCCATGGCTAAAACCTTCCATGCCTTTTTCTACAAGGAAAGCGGTCATGCCTTTAGCGCCTGCATGCAAATCAGTTTTGGCATACACCACAAGCACATCAGCATCACCACCATTGGTGATCCACATTTTTGAACCATTCAACAGGAAGTGATCGCCACAATCTTCAGCTTTGAGTTTCATGCTGACTACGTCTGAGCCTGCGTTTGGTTCAGACATGGCAAGTGCACCGACGTATTCACCTGAAATCAGCTTAGGTAGATAGCGCTGCTTTTGTTCCTCGCTGCCATTTCGGTTAATTTGATTCACACATAGGTTAGAATGTGCACCATAAGAAAGACCTATCGAAGCTGAAGCACGTGAGATTTCTTGCATGGCAATGATATGCGCTAAATAACCTAGGCCTGTACCGCCATATTCTTCACTGACGGTCAGACCGAGTAAGCCCATATCGCCAAATTTTTTCCACAACTGAGCTGGAAATTCGTTGTTCTGATCGACTTGTTGCGCAATAGGAGTAATTTCCTTGGCACAAAAAGCCGCAACGGAATCACGCAGTGCAATGAGTGTTTCATCTAAACCGAAATTTAAGCTTTGTAGGGTCATTTCTTCATTCGTCCTATGAGTGTATTTATTGTTCCTGATAAAGCATTTTTGTTGTGCTTGATTTTTACAATACATCGAATTTTTAAAAAAGTGAACTAAAATTCACAAATTGATTTACAATTCATTTTATCTGGTTGAGAATAGAATTATGAGTTATAAAAGATCATCGTTGATGCAAGAACGAATGGAACAAAATCGTGAAGCGATTTTGCAATCCGCTCGTGAACTTATTGCTCAAGGGGGGATTAAAGACGCGCAAATTCAAGCAATTGCTGAACGCGCGGGTGTTTCGAGTGGTTTGGTGTATCGATACTTCGATAACAAAAGCCAAGTGTTAATTGAGGTTTTGTCTGAGGCCATTCAGCATGAGGTGAAAATTTTAAATCACATTGCTGAAAGTGAGCTCTCGTCAAAACAGAAATTGGACAAGGCGGTAACCACGTTTGTGAAACGTGCCATGAATAGCCCCCAACTTGCGTATTCACTCATGTTTGAGCCAGTCGATGCTGAGTTAGAACATGAACGTTTTCGCAGTAAACAGCTGATTAAACAGAGCATCAAAGAAATACTGGCCGCAGGGAAAATTAACGGTGAGTTTGGATTTGAAGATTTAAATACCGCAGCACTTTGTGTGGTCGGTGCCATGACTTTTGTGGTGATTGAGCCTTTAAATCCGTCTCGAAATGTGATGTTTGATCAAAACTATAAAGACTACTTTGTGAAACAAATTGCCGAATTTTGTGTCAATGCAGTTCAGGTTCAGGAGGAAAAATAGTAGCAGGTGTGAACACAGAGGCTTGGTGTTTGAAGGGAAGTAGTCATAGAACAATTAAAGTTGAATAACAAGATTACAATGAATCAAGGAGATCGATTCGATGACACAAGAACGGTTAAGTTATGCCTATGGAACGAGCAGTCAGCCCCTATTAGGCATGACGATTGGTGAGAAATTTGATCAGGCTTGTCAGCAGTATGCGGAACAAGATGCTGTTGTCAGCCTGCATCAAAATGTCAGACTCACGTATAAGGAATTACAAGCTCAGGTCAATGCGTTTGCCTGTAGTTTACTAAAACTGGGCTTGAAGAAAGGCGATCGACTTGCGATTTGGTCACCGAACTGTGTGGAATGGACGATTACCCAGTTTGCTGCGTTTAAAGCAGGTATCATTTTAGTCAACTTGAACCCTGCCTATAAGAGTAATGAACTTGAATATGTATTGAATAAAGTTTCATGCAAGGGTTTGGTCATTGCATCGCAGTTTAAAAGCACCAATTACCAAGAAATTTTGACCAAGATTGCCCCTGAAATTCAACATGCAGAAAACAAAACCTTAAAGGCCGAGCGCCTGCCGCATTTGAAACATATTATTAAAATTGATGAACAAGAACATACCGGTCTACATCGTTTTAGTGATTTACTGACTGCTCCGACCAAGCGCCAGTTGACTCAATTAGAACAACTGGCCGCTGAATCACAGTTTGATGAAACCATCAATATCCAGTTTACTTCGGGCACCACAGGTAACCCGAAAGGCACGATGCTGACGCATAATAATATTTTAAATAACGGTTATTTTGTTGGTGAAGCTATTCACCTCGGCCCTACTGACCGCGTGTGTATTTCTGTACCGCTGTTTCACTGTTTCGGCATGGTGATGGGCAATTTGGCTTGCATTACCCATGGTTCAACCATGGTTTATCCATCAGCTGTGTTTAATCCGCTCGAAACTTTAAAAGCCATTCAGCAAGAAAAATGTACTGCTGCCTATGGTGTTCCGACCATGTTCATTGCCATTTTAGAGCATGAACAGTTTGATGACTTTGATCTTTCAAGCTTACGTACAGGCATTATGGCGGGTAGTCCTTGTCCGCGTGAAATTATGCAACGTGTGATTGACCGTATGCACATGTCTGAAATTACCATTTGCTATGGTATGACCGAAACAGCGCCAGTGAGTGCACAAAGTTCAACCACCGATTCAGTTGAACAGCGGGTTGGAACGGTCGGGCGCGTTCATCCACATCTCGAACTTAAAATTGTGAATGAACAAGGCCAAGTGGTGCCACGCGGTCAACTGGGCGAACTGTGTGTTCGTGGTTATTCGGTCATGTTGGGTTATTGGGAAGACCAAGAAAAATCACAAGAAGTGATAGATTCCGCACGTTGGATGCATACCGGTGATATCGCTGAAATGGACGAAGCAGGCTTTGTGAAAATCAAAGGCCGCATTAAAGATGTGGTGATTCGTGGCGGTGAAAACCTGTTCCCGAAAGAAATTGAAGACTTTTTATATACCCATCCAGATGTGAGTGATGTGCAAGTCATTGGCTTACCTGATGCACGTTATGGTGAGGAGCTGTGTGCCTGCATTATTTTGCATGACCATCATAAAATCACTGAAGAATCGATCCGCCAGTACTGTGCAGAGCATATTTCACACAATAAAGTTCCGCGCTATGTACGGTTTTTTAACGAATTCCCAATGACGGCTTCAGGCAAAGCGCAGAAGTTTAAATTACAGGAATTTATGCGTAATGAACTTGATTTAAAAGAAATTGCGTAAGATTGAATACGGACTTTCCTTTGCTGTTGCAAGTGAAAGGAAAGTCCGAGGTACAAGGAAAAGGAATTATGCAGATACGAAATGATTGGACTCGGGCTGAAATACAGGCACTTTATGAACAACCTTTTTTAGATTTGGTCTTTCAAGCACAGCAAATTCACCGTCAGTATTTTGAGGCCAATACGATTCAAGTCAGTACATTACTGTCGATTAAAACAGGCAAATGTCCTGAAGATTGTAAATACTGTTCTCAGTCTGCACGCTATGATTCAAAGCTTGAAGCTGAAAAAAGAATTGCAGTTGAAAAAGTGATCCGTGAAGCCGAGCAGGCGAAGGCTTCAGGTTCTACACGCTTTTGTATGGGCGCGGCATGGCGCAATCCACATGAGCGTGATATGCCTTATGTACTGGATATGGTTCGTGAAGTCAAAGCTTTAGGTTTAGAAACCTGTATGACTTTGGGCATGTTGAATGCTTCGCAAGCCGAACGTTTAAAAGGTGCAGGGCTAGATTATTACAATCACAACCTAGATACATCGCGTGAGTATTATCCGAATGTGATCAGTACCCGTAGTTTTGATGACCGTTTAGATACATTAAATCATGTTCGTGATGCAGGTTTAAAAGTTTGTAGTGGCGGTATTGTTGGTCTAGGTGAAGAGACTAAAGATCGAATTGGCTTATTGTTTGAATTGGCCACTTTACCAATACATCCTGAATCTGTGCCAATTAATATGCTGGTTCCGATGCAAGGTACGCCATTGGCAGAAGTTGCAAAGTTGGAGGTGACCGAGTGGATTCGCACCATTGCGGTAGCACGGATTATTATGCCGAAAAGTTATATCCGTTTGTCTGCGGGACGAGAGTCATTGTCCGATGCAGATCAAGCGTTGGCTTTTATGGCAGGTGCAAACTCTTTATTTTCAGGTGAAAAACTACTGACCACACCGAATACGGCCGAAGGAAAAGATCAGCAACTGTTTCAAAAGTTGGGTCTACAGGCAGAAAAAGCCAAACCACAACTGGCGGAGTTAACAGTCGATGCCATGGCTATGGCGTGAGTTATCGATCAGATTTTTAATTTTGTTGTAGATAGCGTGAATAGTTAACCGAGAAGGGTGTGTAATAACATGGCAAAAGACTTTCAGAGTCAAACCGTAGTCGATGGTTATGATGATCATATTCGTAAACTGATACCGGGCTATGAGTTGGTTCATCTGCAAATACAAGCCATTTTAAAGACCTATTTACCTGAACAGGCGCATGTGTTGATTGTGGGCTGTGGTACGGGTTATGAGCTTTCTTATTTGTTAGAACAGCATCCAACATGGACTTTTACTGCGGTTGACCCATCTCGAACCATGATTGAGAAGGCGCAGCAGTTATTAAGTGCCACAAACTGTGATTTAACACGGGTTCGTTTTGTCCATGGTGATACCACAGCATTGCAAGAAAATGCGCAGTTTGATGCCGCTTTAGTTATATTGGTGGCGCATTTTATTCCATTAGAGACAAAGCCATTCTTCTTTGCTGATATTTTCAGGTGTCTCAAAGCGCAAGCGATTTTACTCAGTTATGACCTCATGACTTCAGCCGATAAAACGGAACTTCAAGTGCTACAAAACTTATGTCAGAGTAATGGTTTGACGGTAGTACAAAGTGAAAAAATGCTTGAGCGTCTACAACAAGACTTTTGCTTAATCTCTGCCAGTCAGATGCAAGAACTACTAACTGAATCTGGATTTCATCAGGTACGAATTTATAGTCAACTATTGAATTATTATGGCTTTTTGGCACAAAAATAAAAATCAGCCGCAGTAAATAGGTTTTGATATCGACTAATTTAGTCGAGAGCTATCAATATAATAAAAAAGGATGAATTGCGTCGTCCTTTTTTTATTGGCATGCTGTAGGCACTTTAAAATAGTGAAATTAACATGCGTATCAGTTTAATCGGAGCAGGGCGAGTGGCGCATCATTTGGCCAAAGCGCTGATGCCCGATCATCAAATCATGAATATTTATAGTCGAAATTTTGATAAAGCCGTAGATTTGGCGCAAGCTGTAGATGCAAAAGCGGTAAGTCATTTTAGTCAGTTAAGTGCTGATGCTGATTTGGTCATTATTGCCGTGAGTGATCAGTCTATTTCGAGCGTGATTTCAGCATTGACTGAATATTTGCCAAATGTGTTGATTGTGCATACTTCAGGCAGTACATCGCTTTCAGTTTTGTCGACTCAGCATGCACGTGCAGGGGTGTTTTATCCCTTACAAACCTTTAGTTTGGAGCGCGAAATTGATTGGTTAACTACACCGCTGTTTGTCGAAGCAGTTGAACAGACAGATCTTCAGCTATTACAAAGATTGGCAGAAAGCCTGAGTCAGCGCGTGTATAGTTATAGTTCTGCACAACGTCTTAGTTTGCATCTAGCAGCAGTGTTTGCTTGTAATTTTAGTAATTATTGTTATGACATGGCGAAACAAGTGGTGGATGCAGAGCAGGTTGATTTTAGTTTGCTGTACCCTTTGATTTTAGAAACTGCGCAGAAAGCCACGCAGAATGACCCGAAGCAGATGCAAACAGGCCCTGCAATGCGTCAGGATCAGAATATTTTACAGATGCATCAACAGATGCTTAAGCAAGCCCAACGAGCAGATCTTGCAGAAGTGTATACTTTGCTGAGTCAGCAGATCAGCCAACGAAACAGCTAAAATTTGGCATGTGCTTTAAAGTCTCAGACATAAAAAATAGGGCACGAAGCCCTATTTTTTAAATAACTCAAATTTATTTAATTTTCTTAAATAAGAAGTCATTGATCTTATGACCTTCTTCAAGTCCACGACGTTCAAATTTAGTTTGTGGACGCCAGTCAGGACGTGGATAGCTGTTGCCTTTACCGGCCATATTTTCAAGATTTGGACGGTTGTCTAGCACATCAAGCATCCACTCTGCATACGGTTCCCAGTCTGTTGCTGAGTGGAATGTTCCGCCCATTTCCAACTTTTGCTCAACCAGTGGCATACGGTCATGTGATACAAAACGACGTTTGAAGTGGCGTTTTTTCTGCCACGGGTCTGGGAAGTAAAGCTGCACAGCATTGATACTGTTGTCTGGCATTTCACGTAATACTTGAATTGCATCGGCATCTAAAAGACGAAGGTTGGTTAAACCTGCCATCCCAGCTTCATATACACACTGCGCAATACCCGGCACATGTACTTCAATCCCGACATAGTTACGTTCAGGGTTGGCTTTTGCCATGAGCACCAATGAACGGCCCATACCAAAACCAATTTCAACTGTCAAAGGGCGTTCAGGATGTTCAAACTGCTGACGTAAATCACCAACAGGATATTCCAAAATCATGTGACCATATTGTTCAAGCGCAGTACGTTGCGAGGTGTTCAGCGGAGATGAACGACGCATAAATGTCACAATTTCTCGGTGTTCATTTAAGTTGTCCAGCTCAACGACTTGCTGGTCTAATTGATCATTGGTCATAATTTTGGCAGATGTAGAAATTCGAAAGCGGTATTGTAAGTCCTGAGCAGGACAAGTCAAATTTTTTACTCAGAATTTATCGAATTAACCATCAGCTACTTTGCTTCGCCTAAAACTGTCATGATTTATTTATCCTGATGTCATGAATAAAAAACTCACTTGCCATCTCGTTATTAAAGCCGACAAAGGAAAATCAGACTGTCAGTTTTTTAAAAATATCTAGGTATAAAAATGCATCACAGTTTCACTTGAAATCTTTGTAAATATGGACAATAGTCAATGGACGTATATGTTTCTGCATTTACGCTTTTTTGCAATTTAGAGCTTTGATCGCTTGAAAGTTTGACAGAAGAGATTTAAAACATTGGATAGTACATAACAAGGATCAGATATGAAGCTTTATTATTCTCCAGGTGCATGTTCTTTAGCATCTCACATAATTTTAAATGAAATTAATGTAGATTTTGATTTGGTCCGTGTAGACCTTAAAACGCATAAAATAGAAAAAGGGGCAGACTATTACGAGATCAACCCTAAAGGTTATGTACCTGCTTTGGAAATTAACCCGGGCTTAATTTTAACGGAAAATGTCGCTATTCTACCGTTTTTGGCGCAGCATGACCCTAAGCAAGACCTAATTCCACCTTCAGGGCTTGGACGTGCCAAAGTGCTTGAATGGCTTGGTTATTTGAACTCAGAATTACACGATGCCTATGCAGTATTCTTTGGTGCGCCGCTAGATGCAGCAGCGAAAGAAAAAGCTTATGCAGAAATCGACCGCCTACTTAGTTATATCGATAAACGAATTGCGGAGTCGGATCACGATTATTTGGTTGATGATAACTTTGGCCCTGCAGATGCTTATCTATTCGTTCTCACCAATTGGTCCAATGGTATTGAACATGACTTAACACCGTATAAAAATATTATTGCACTTCGTAATAAAGTGGCTGAACGTCAGTCGGTACAAATTGCAATGCGTGATGAAGGTTTGATTCCTTAATCTTTACATTTTGAAGAAGCGCCTCACGGCGCTTTTTTTATGACTATAAAAATATAAAAATTATTATTGATATTTAGTCGATAATATTTTGCAGATTCACTGCTTTTTAGTAATAAACAGCATCGTTATAGTGCCTGCATCGTTTTAGCTTTTAGGTTTTTTAATGCAAAATATTTTATTAGTGAATGGCGCGAAAACCTTTGCACACTCAAATGGTCTGTTAAATGATAGTTTGACGCAGCTTGCGCAAGAGGTATTGTCCGGATTGGGACATCAGGTGCAAGTCACCCGTGCTGACAGTGAATATGAGGCAAAAGTGGAAGTTGAAAAATTTCTTTGGGCTGACATGGTGATTTACCAAATGTCGGGTTGGTGGAAGGGTGTGCCATGGACTGTGAAAAAGTATATTGATGATGTCTTTACCGAAGGGCATGGCAGTTTGTACGCAAATGATGGTCGCTCGTGTTCTGATGCCTCAAAAAAGTATGGCTCAGGTGGTCTGATTCACGATAAAAACTATATGTTGTCGCTGACATGGAATGCGCCGATGGATGCATTTACCGACTCAGACCAGTTTTTCCACGGGGTGGGTGTAGATGGGGTTTACTTGCTGTTTCACAAAGCCAATCAGTTTTTGGGGATGCAAACTTTACTGACCTTTATTGTCAATGATGTGATTAAAGCACCTGAAGTTGAAGCTTATATGACGCAGTATCGTAAGCATTTAATGCAAATTTTTGCTTAATAGTGTGAGTACGCAAATCTGCATTTGAGAAGCGCTTTAAACGGCATTTAATAAGCTGTGAAGTCTTAGATAATGTTATTTATTTAAACTCATGATACTCATTAAATTGTACCTGTTCCAATTTTAATGTGTAGCGCTTTTTGAGTGTAGACCATTGAACTTTGGTAGGTTGCGCGCTCTCAGAAAATTCATTTTCACCTGTCGTACTTTTTACTTTTCCCGTTATAAAGTTGATACTTTGCGCCGTGATATCGCCCGATGCGCGGTGGAAATCATTGACATCATAACCAATTAGCTTAAAGGCGTGGTCTTGGTCGCGAAATGTATAGATGTGATTGGTCACATACCACGAACCACAACTGAGCCAATAGTGCAGATGAACTTTAAGCAGACCTTTTTGAATGCTGAGTGCTTCTGTTTCACCGAGTGGGTCAGCGAGGCAAGGGGACTCTGCATCACCTTCAGTCGGCAAAGTACTATTACTGGCTGCGAGTTGATAACCCTGAGCTTGCTTGAATAAAACCAAAAGCCTGCGTTCATTTAAGTTCAGTACATCACTGCCTAAGCCTGCGTTTGCAACGAAATTATCGGGATTGGTGTCTGCAATAATCAGGGCAATATCTGCTTGACCATCTTGGTTTAAGTCACCTTGGGCTTTTTCTAAAATCTTCCAGTTCTTTGGAATAAAAGATTGGTAGTTTGCTTTGAGAGCAGGTTTTGTTTCTGTGTTGGCCCACGCATTATTGGTCAATACCATGAAAAATAGGGTGTTGAGTATCAGTAACTGTTTAATTTGTTTGAGCATGAATTACATTCCTTTGATTTTTTATCTTGTTATAGGAGTTTGAAGGTAAATGTTGCTGAGTTTATTTTCAATGTATTTATGAAACGCAATGATACAGCGTTGTTTGAGCTTTAAATATAAAAAGGACTCCGAAGAATCCTTTCTATTGTTTATTACAAATCAGTTGATTATTTAAAGAAATAACCCGTTTCAGGTGAGCTGGCATTGGCCATACGTTTACGTGGCATACGACCCGCAAGGAAAGCTTCACGGCCCGCTTCCACGGCTTTTTTCATTGCAGATGCCATTAAAATTGGGTTTTGCGCTGCCGCAATTGCCGTATTCATCAGCACACCATCACAACCGAGTTCCATTGCAATGGCTGCATCACTGGCTGTACCGACACCAGCATCCACCAAGACAGGTACTTTAGCATTTTCTTTAATAATCGAAATCGTGTGCGGGTTTAAAATCCCGAGACCTGAACCAATCAAGCTACCCAAAGGCATGATGGCAACACAGCCCATACTTTCAAGCTCTTGCGCCACAATTGGGTCATCCGAAGTATAGACCATGATTTCAAAACCATCGTCAATCAGTGTACGCGCAGCTTTTAACGTTTCGGTAATATTTGGGTACAAGGTTTTTTCATCGCCTAATACTTCAAGTTTTACCAAATTATGACCATCTAATAATTCACGTGCCAACATGCAGGTGCGCACTGCACTATTGGCATCAAAACAGCCTGCGGTATTTGGTAGAATCGTGTATTTTTCAGGTGGTATAACCGACAATAAGTTGGGTTGATCAGGATGCTGACCAATATTGACACGACGAATCGCAACAGTCACGATCTCTGCACCACTGGCTTGAATCGCTAAATCGGTTTCTTGCAGGTCTTTGTATTTACCTGTGCCCACCAACAAACGTGAATTAAATGTACGTGAACCAATGATTAGGGGTGTATCTTCCATGGGAGCTCCATTTTAGCCGCCACCTACGGCATGAATAATTTCAATATGATCTTGCTCGGAAATAAGAGTTTGCTCTAACTTACTTTTTGAGATGATCATTTCATTCTTTTCGACAGCGAAACGCTTACCTTCCAACTGTAATTGTTGAATCAGTTGCAGCAAATTTTCACATTCAGTTTGCTGAGCTTCACCATTTAAATAAATTTGCATCGGTGCTGAAATCCATTTTTCATAGAGGGTGTTAAAGGGGTAAATGAACCTTTTGGGTCAAATCCTTGAACAGATCAAGATTATTTTGCGTATTTAAAAGCGTTCCAAGCCAACATCAACCAGCCAGCAATCATGAATGCACCGCCAATTGGGGTAATGGCACCCAATCCGCGAGGTAAGCCCAATGCCATGATATATAAAGAGCCACAGAAGAAAAAAATCCCAATTTGGATGAGCAAAAAGCTGGCTTTAATCGGAAGTTGTGGAATTACTTTGGCAATGATTGCAAGTGCCAACAGGCCCAAGGCGTGATAGAAAAAGTAATCTGTTGCGGTTTGCCACCAAGCCAATTGAGCTTCGGTTGCTCGAGCTTTGAGTCCATGCGCGCCAAATGCGCCTAGCATAACTGCAAAAGCTAAGTTAAGTGCAGAGATTGCAATCCACATGTGCATTCACCTCAACAAAATTTGCGCATAACCATAGCATATTTTCGGGTTGGGATTAAAGCGAAACTGCTGTTCTGTAAGCTGATTCATCACAAAAAAAGAGCATCGAAATGCTCTTTTTATCGGTGTCAAAATCATTAGAAATACAGACTTTAATTGGATGACATTGCGACTTTAATTTTTTCCATCGCATTTTTTTCTAATTGACGAATACGTTCTGCAGAAACATTATATTCAGCCGCGAGCTCATGCAATGTTGATTTTTCATCATCTAACCAGCGGCGCTGTAAAATATTACGTGAACGATCATCAAGTTGATCCATCGCTTCATGCAAAGCCGAGTTACTTTGCTCTTCGTAATCTTCTTCTTCCGCTAAACGGGCAGGGTCATAACGGTTGTCTTCAAGGTACAATGCAGGTGCAACATGGGTTGAGCCTTCATCATCGTCATCACCTTGTGCTTCAAATGCAGCATCATAGGCGGTTAAGCGACCTTCCATTTCAAGCACTTGTTCTGCTGTAACATTTAAATCATTGGCGATCGATTGCGCTTCAGCAAGGGTTAATTTTTTTGAAGATTTTTTTAAGCTACGTAAGTTAAAGAACAATTTACGCTGTGCTTTGGTGGTTGCAATTTTGACAATACGCCAGTTGCGAATCACATATTCGTGAATTTCAGCTTTAATCCAGTGCACGGCAAAAGACACCAAACGCACGCCCATGTTGGGGTCAAAACGTTTCACGGCTTTCATTAAACCGAGGTTACCTTCTTGAATCAGGTCACCTTGTGGTAAGCCATAGCCTGCATAGCTACGAGCAATATGTACCACAAAACGTAGATGCGACATCACCAACATTTTGGCTGCGTCTAAATCTTGGTCATAGTAATAGCGTTCGGCCAGCTCTTTTTCTTGTTCGGCCGTTAAAATCGGAATCTGGTTAACGGTACTAATATAAGCACCAAGATTTACCCCAGGTGCCGATAATGACAGGGGCATCAATTGATTGCTGCTGTCACTCATGTTTTCTCCTTGAGAACTAAAAAATGGCTAAGCCAATAACTAAGATTCATCTTAATCCAATAATCCAGCAAATAATGGAAGTTTGGGTATAGAAATGTAAAGTTTTATGCATTTATGAAGTGAATAAGTTTAACTTAATTTTATTAAGATTCAATTAAGTAATGATATTCAGAATCTGAAATTTTACTCATCTGACAGTTTAATTGATGAATCTGACAGTAACGAGATACATCTTGTTGGCTGTGCGGATCGGATGATTTCAACAGTAATAATTGCTCAGGACTATTTTTCAGTGCTTTTTTCAGCATTAGTAACGGCATCGGGCAGGGTTTACCCATCGCATCAACAGTTATTGCGGTCTTTTCTCCAACACTCACAGCATGATTCCGACATATTTACCAATCGAGTGGAAATATTAGCAAATAAGGTGCCAAATCCCAACCCAAAATAGGCAAAAATGTATATGATTTATTACTCAAAAGTATGTGAAATAAATAAGATTATTCAAAAGGAAAATAGATCAAAAAAATCTATTATTTGACGTTAACCCGTGTTAAGCTCATTGCGTTATTAAGATTTTTTAGGCTGTGAAGCCTTCTATCTCTTGATATATTTGGATGTAACCGGGATTTTGTTGATAGTTTTACAGAATGATTACAAGCTTAGAAATAAAAATATTTTTTAACCTTGTTTGGTCTGCTGTTTGCAACACCGGGTGGTCCTTCTTTTTTAAATACGATAAGGATTAACTTATGACAGCTCGTGAACAAGGCGTTGTTAAATGGTTCAACGACACTAAAGGCTTTGGCTTTATTCAACGTAACGGCGGCGACGACGTATTCGTTCATTTCCGCGCAATTATGGGCGAAGGCCACCGTTCACTTCGTGACGGCCAACGCGTAGAATTCAGCGTTGTTAAAGGTCAAAAAGGCTTCCAAGCTGAAGAAGTACAACCTTTAGACTAATCGTCTGAATGTACTCAAAAACGCTCCAATGTAAATTGGGGCGTTTTTTGTTTATAATGCTTCAGCAATTTTGTGATTATTCAATTAGGGCACATCTATATGTCATCAGGTTTTGAAACCTTAAATTTACATCCGAACCTTAAAAAAGCCATTGATGCTTTGGGTTTTAAGGATATGACGCCTATTCAGCAAAAGGTTTTAAAATTTACATTGGCGGGCCATGATGCGATTGGTCGTGCTCAAACAGGTACGGGTAAAACGGCTGCGTTCTTGGTCAGTGTGATTAACGACTTGTTGAATAATCCAATTAAAGAACAGCGCTATCGTGGTGAACCGCGTGCTTTAATTTTGGCACCGACACGTGAACTTGCGTTGCAAATTGAAAGTGATGCCAAAGAGTTGGTGAAATATACTGACCTTAATGTCATGACTTTATTGGGTGGTGTGGATTTTGATAAGCAAAAAAATCTCTTAAACCGTAATTTTGTTGACATTATGGTGGCAACACCAGGCCGTCTGATCGACTTTGTTGAACAAAAAGAAGTTTGGTTAGATCAAATTGAATTCTTAGTGATTGATGAAGCTGACCGTTTACTGGATATGGGCTTTATCCCATCAGTGAAACGTATTGTGCGTTTCTCTCCACGCAAAGAACAACGTCAAACTTTGATGTTCTCTGCGACCTTTAGCTATGACGTCTTAAACTTGGCTCAGCAATGGTTGTTTGAACCTGTAACGGTTGAGATTGAACCTGAAAAGAAAACCAATGCGGACGTTGAACAGCGCGTATATATGGTGGCAAAGTCTGACAAATATAAATTGTTAGAAGATATCCTGCGGGATGAGCCAATTGAAAAAGTCATGATTTTTGCTAATCGTCGTGATCAGGTCCGCCGATTGTATGATCATTTGAAAAAAGATGGCTATAAAGTGGTAATGTTGTCAGGTGAAATCGCACAAGACAAACGCCTGAAAATGCTTGATCAATTTAAAAATGGTCAACATAACATCATGATTGCAACAGATGTTGCAGGTCGTGGTATTCATGTAGACGGTGTATCACATGTGGTGAACTTTACATTACCTGAACAGTCGGATGATTATGTACATCGTATTGGTCGTACGGGTCGCGCCGGAACACGTGGTGTTAGTATTAGTTTCTTGTCTGAAGATGATGCATTCTCTTTACCTGAAATTGAAAAGGCCATTGGGCAGAAATTACCACTCACTCGTTTGGATGGTTATTGCTAATCAGACGCTGTGTTTAAAGTAATGTAATAAAAAAGCCACCATTTCGGTGGCTTTTTGCTTTTAGGCTAAATCAGCATAGAGAGAGTAAACTCTCTAAACTATTTAGCTTGGCAACTAAAGGTCAGCACCGTTTGATAATCGTCATCTTTGCTGATGTTGCCATTATTGCCTGTGATTGAGCCAAGTACACCAGCAGCAGCTTGAATCATTTGTCCAGTTTTTTCATCAACAACCCCTTTTAATATGCCATTGTATTCTTGTTTTTCATCAACAACGATAGGGGTGGCATTTTTACCACAGGTGCTATTTGCTGCCGAAATTGCATTGTTTTTTGCAGCTAGGCTAGTTTTACCCACAGCAGTCACTTCATATTGATTATTGGGTTTTTGAATCGCCAATGATTTTGAGGGTGTGCTAGCACATGCAGAGAGTAAAATTGCTGCACTCATAGAAGTCACAATTGCTGCTGTTTTTTTCATATTTTTCATGGATAAAACCCCGAACAAGAAATATTTTGAATCATTGGAACATAAAAAGACTTATACAACAGGGATATGCTGTACAAGTTATGCAGTTTTTTATAGTGAAACTGTGAATGCTCGTGTTTGAATGGATTTACACTTTTTCAAATCGAAACATTCTAGAGTAAGTCCTTGAGAATATGCTAATCTTGAGTCAAAGTTTTAAAGTACAGTAGATAAATGTCAATTCTAAAATCAGCGGTTGATACAGTTCATCAAAATATTCATCAGCGTCAGTCGATTGGGCATTTAATTGAGCCTGCGCCGAATGCTGAACAATTGGAAAAAGCATTTCAGGCAGCCCTAACAGCACCAGATCATCATCGTTTAAAACCGACGCGTTTTGTGGTGGTTCCTGAGGTTGAGCGAGAAGCTTTTGGTGAGCTATTATCGCGAGCTTTAGCCGATACTGGACAAACCGAAGAAGCACAGTTAGAACGTGTGAAACATCATCCATTTCGTGCACCGTTATTGGTACTTGCATTAACGCAATTACAAGATCATCCGAAAGTTCCACATTTTGAACAAATCTTAAGTTCGGGTGCGGCGGTACAAAACTTTTTACTTTCATTGCAAGTGCAAGGTTTTTCGACTATGTGGCGTAGTGGGGTGGTGGTTGAGTCAAAATTATTTAAACAAGCATTGGGCTTGTCTGAGCAAGATTTGATTTCAGGCATTATTTATATTGGTACAGCTGTGAAAGCGATTCCACCTCGTGCAGAAATTGTTTCTGCTGATTTTGTCAGTCAGTGGCACAAATCTAACCAATAATGCTGAAACGATAGAAATAGAGATTAGGATAAAATAACAATGTCAGAACTTGATTTTTCAAGCCTTGTACAGCCTGTATCCATCGACCAAAAGACTGCACTGCGTGTCACGGTTTTAGGTGGTGGTAGTTTTGGTACGGCCATGGCGAATACGGCGGTACGCAATGGCTGTGACACCATGATTTGGATCCGTGATGAAGCGGTTGCAACTGATATCAATGCCACTCATATCAATAAACGCTATTTACCAGATTTTCAATTAGAAGCAGGTTTGTTGGCTGTTTCTAACTTGGAAGAAGCAGTTCGTGATCGCGATATTATTTTTGTGGCAATTCCGAGTCATTCTTTCCGCAGTGTATTGCAGCAAATTAAACCTTTTATCACTTCACAAGCGATTGTGTCATTGACCAAAGGGATTGAGGCCAAAACATTTAGTTTCATGAGCGATATTATTCGTGAAGAACTGCCTGAAGTGCCTTATGGTGTACTTTCAGGGCCGAACTTGGCCAAGGAAATTGTCGCGGGTCAACCTGCAGGAACAGTAATTGCCAGCCAATCTGAATTGGTCCGTTATGCTGTACAGCAAGCTTTACACAGTGCGCTATTCCGTGTCTTTGCCAGTGATGATGTACATGGCGTTGAATTGGGCGGTGCTTTAAAAAATATCTATGCCGTGGCGATGGGTTTAGCTGCCGCTTATGGTGTGGGGGAAAATACCAAAAGTATGATTTTGACCCGTGCTTTGGCGGAAATGAGTCGTTTTGCGGTAAAGTTGGGTGCCAATCCTTTAACGTTCTTAGGACTTTCAGGTGTTGGTGATTTATTCGCAACCTGTAGTAGTCCACTCAGTCGTAACTATCAAGTCGGCTTTGCTTTAGGTAGTGGTAAAACTTTAGAGCAAGCGACAACTGAGTTAGGGCAAACGGCGGAAGGGATTAATACCATTGTGCAGGTACGTGCGCGTTCAGAAGAATTAGGCGTTTATATGCCAATTACCAGTGCATTGTATGAAGTCATTTTTGAAGGTGCGCCGGCATTAAATATTGCATTGTCACTCATGAAAAATGGTCATCGGAGTGATGTTGAATTTGTGTTGCCACATCAGCAAGTTTGATGTGATTTTACATGAGTAATACTCATCACATTGTCATATGAGCTGTATATAATGTGCTGGATAGAATAGGGGATTTTATGCAACTGACTTTAGTGCGACATGGTGAAGCGGCACCACCGGTGATGGGAAATGATGTTAAACGTCCCTTAACCGAACGGGGTGAAACTCAAGCCGCTCAAACAGCAGCTTATTTAAAAGATCTGATTCGACCTGAAGTTTTTGTGGTGAGTCCCTTACTGCGTGCTCAGCAAACCTTGGCACATCTGCAAGCATATTTTCCTGATGTACCCGTAGTGGTGTGCAATACGATTAAGCCTGAAGATGATGCTAAGGTTGCAGTCGAGTGGTTATCACATTTGCCCTATGAATCAATCGTGGTGGTTTGCCACATGAATGTGGTGGCACATATGGCGGCTTTGCTGGTGTCTGAGTTTTTTAATCCATATGCTTTGGCTGAAGCCCGCATTTACGATCAGGCGGTTATTGCGCCGGGATTGTCTACACAAATTAAAACGTTTATACCATCTATATAAAAATCAATTAAAACGGCAGAAAATAATCAATGTTGTATTTATGGATGCCAGAAGCCAATGGGGTTTGGCAATGGTCTGAGGGGGATTTCTGGAAGCAGTCATCCACACTTGAACAGCTGATTCAGGAAATTCAGCCACATGCAGGGAAAGATGCCGTGGTGTTTTTTCCAAGTCGTGCTGTGCAGATTGTTCAACAAAATTTTCCCAAAGCACAATATAAAAAACTGGGTCCAGAAGGAGTCAAATACCTCCTCGAAGAGTATGTGATTCTGCCACTGGATGCGATGAAAGTTTTACATCATTTTGAGAATCCTGATCATCTTACGGTGATGGGGATTGCTAATAGTGCTGTTGAAACCATGCAGCATGCGCTGACTTTGATTCCTGTGAAAGTGGTTTCATTGTTGCCTGACTTTTTGACTTTGCCACAACCTGAAGAAAATCAATGTGTATTGGCCAATGTGAGTGGTCACCTGTTGCTACGAGACGGTGAATATTCAGGGCAATCTGTTGATGATTTGGCACTTTATCTCGATTACCGAACTACACAGTCGCAGTATAGGATTTCAAATCTGAGTGCGGATCAGACGCATTGTTTAGAATCTGCAATCACACGTGATCAAATTGAGTCATTTCATTACGAACTGCCAATAATCAAAAAGCCAAAACAACATCCACTGAATGTATTGCCGAAGGCAAAAACTGATCGTGGTATTTCAGGTTATTGGAAAGCTTGTGCAGCTGTTTTGGTGGCGGCACTGATTACCCAGTTTAGTTATGATGCGGTTCGTTGGTATCAATATAAAAAAGTCGCCAATATTACCGCCGGTCAAGCGATTGATCAGTTTAAATATTGGTTTGGACAGAATTATCCGGTGGCGGAGCAAACTTTAAAAAGTCAATTTGAAGCACAGCTGCGTCAAAGCCAAACAGGTAATGCTCAAGCTCTAGCTTTACTGAGTCGTGTTGGTCCAGTCTTAATGCAAAATCAAATCGTTGCCAATCGAGTCAATTATGATGCATCGATGTTGAATATGGAACTGAAAGCTAACTCTGCAGAAGTGTTGCAAAATCTAACGCATCAACTCAAGCAACAAGGCTTTAAGGTGGAGTTAGGTAATATTCAACCCGGTGCAAATGGTGCCATTGGACTGGTGAGAGTACAATAATGACAAAAATAGAACAGTTTCAGCAGCGTATTGACCTGCAAGTTGAACGGATCACAGATTATTTAGACAGTCTAAGCTTGCGTGAACGCATCATGGTGATTTTTACTGCCGTTTTTGTGATGGTCGCTGCGATTGGGGCAGCTTTATTTTATATGAATAAGGCTGCAAATTTTCAGCAAAAACGAGTGGATGAGTTAAAAGACACCGTGGTCTGGATGCAAAGTAATGCCGTTCGGATGAAAGCTGCCAGTGATACTCAAATGAGTGCTTTGGAAAAAGTCCAACGTGTTGCACAACAGCAAGGTTTGTCGGTGGCTTCACAACAAATGGGTGAGCAGATTCAGATTGCCGTTATGCATGAAAATTATGCAATCTTGGCAAACTTCCTGACTCAAATGGTACAAATGGGCTTAAGTGTTGAAAAGATGGAATTAAGTTCTGAAGCAGGACAGGTTAAATTAACGGCGACTGTACAATAATGAGTAAAAATAAAGATCTGCTAAGCATGGCGTTTTTGTGATGCTGTGCCTATAATATGCCGACTTAAAAAGCAGTAGACTTTTATAGATATGTTGTATTCTCTAGCTCGCCCTTTGTTGTTTACTTTAGCACCAGAGCGTGCACATGAGCTGACACTGTCGCTGTTAAAATCATCGCATAAAATGGGCGTGATGCAGCAGAAGGTGGCATCTAAACCCGTAACCTGCATGGGAATTGAATTCCCTAATCCAGTTGGTTTGGCCGCAGGTCTTGATAAAAATGGTGCTTATATTGATGCGCTAGCGAGTCAAGGCTTTGGTTTTATTGAAATTGGTACAATTACACCACTTCCTCAGTCGGGCAATCCTGAGCCTCGTTTATTCCGTTTACCTAAAGCAAAAGCCATTATTAACCGGATGGGTTTTAATAATGATGGGGTAGATCAACTGATTGAGAATGTCAAAGCAGCAAAATTCAAAGGTGTATTGGGCATTAATATTGGTAAAAATGCTGTTACGCCTGTAGAAAAAGCTGTTGACGATTATCTAATTTGTCTAGAAAAAGTTTATAACTACGCTTCATATATTACAGTTAATATCTCATCTCCTAATACCAAGAATCTTCGTAGTTTACAAAGCGGCGATGCATTGACTGAACTGTTGGAAACTTTGAAAAAGCGTCAGCTTGAACTTGCTGATGAATATCAACATTACGTTCCATTGGTATTAAAAGTTGCACCAGACTTAGAACCTGAAGATGTGAATTTTATTGCACAGCAATTGTTAAAATTCAAAATTGATGGTTTGATTGTGACTAATACCACCTTGTCACGTGAAGGCGTTGAAGGACTTCCTTTTGGTGACGAGGCAGGTGGTTTATCTGGCGCACCTGTATTTGAAAAAAGTACCGCGTGTTTAGCTACATTTTCTAAAATCTTAAATGGTCGTATTCCATTAATTGGTGTCGGTGGTATTTTGTCGGGTGCGGATGCAGTAGCGAAAAAAGAAGCGGGTGCAACCCTTGTACAAGTGTATAGTGGCCTCATATATACAGGACCGAAACTTGTAAAAGACTGTGTAGACGCATTCTAAGTATCATGAATACCATTGATATCTTTATACTGATTATTTTGCTCATTGGAGGGCTGAACGGTTTGCGTCAAGGATTTATTAAAGCCTTTGCGAACTTGATAGGATGGATCCTTGCACTTGTCATTGCGGCAAAATATGCAGCCGTTCTCGCACCTTCGATGTCGGCACTCAGTACAGATCCAGTGGTACAAAAAATCGCAGCATTTGCATTCATTGTATTGCTGATTGTAGTACTGACTTGGATTGTCACTTGGTTGTTAAACAGTATTCTAAAAACTTTAAAGCTTGGGCCCCTAAACCGTTTGGCTGGTGGTGCTTTTGGTGGTTTGAAAGGTTTGCTGGTGGTACTGATTACGATGCAAGGCATTGGGCCTTGGGTCGAAAGTTCACCACACTGGAAACAATCTAAAGTTGTGCAGTCATTACTACCGTATGCACCTTGGGCAACAGAAATGTCCAAAGATGCTGCAAATCAAGCTCTTCATCATATTCAGTCCGAAGATGCACCGAAATCTTCCGACCTTTCATCTGATACACAGAACAAGCACGGACGTTCTGCAACAGATGAGTCAACAAATAATCCTTTTTATTAATCCTAGCTTGTCTGCGAGGTTGCTATGTGTGGAGTAGTTGGTATAGCTGGTAAATCACCTGTTAACCAAATGTTGTTTGATGCGTTAACGATGTTACAACATCGTGGACAGGATGCAGCCGGGATCGTAACTTGTCAGGATGGTCGTTTATTCCTGCGTAAAGATACGGGTATGGTGCGTGATGTGTTCCACACACGTCACATGCGCGCATTACAAGGTAACTATGGTATTGGCCATGTACGTTACCCAACAGCGGGTTCTTCAAGCAGTGCTGAAGCCCAACCATTCTATGTAAACTCACCTTATGGCATCACGCTTGCGCATAACGGTAATTTAACCAATGCTGCTGAAATTCATGAAGATTTGTTCAAAACTGACTTGCGTCACATGAATACAGATTCAGATTCGGAAGTATTATTAAACGTGTTTGCACATGAATTGCAAAAACGTGCCAAATTGACTCCATCTGCAGATGATATTTTTCATGTCGTTTCACGTGTACATGAGCGCTGTAAAGGTGGTTATGCTGTTGTTGCCATGATTACCGGTCAAGGCTTAGTCGGTTTCCGTGATCCAAATGGTATTCGTCCATTAATTTACGGTTCTCGTGAAACTGAAAATGGTATGGAATATATCATTGCTTCAGAGTCTGTTGCGATTACAGCACTTGGCTTTAAGGTTGAGCGTGATATTGCACCGGGCGAAGCAATCTATATTAGCTCGACGGGCGAAATGCATACTAAGCAATGTGCAGCAGCACCTGAATATCGTCCATGTATCTTTGAGTATGTTTACTTTGCTCGTCCGGATGCAACAATTGATGGTATTTCAGTTTACAAAGCACGTTTGAAAATGGGCGAAAAACTTGCTCAGAAAATTCAACGCGAATGGGGTGAAGAACACGACATTGATGTGGTGATTCCAATTCCTGATACCTCACGTACTTCTGCGCTTGAGCTTGCCAATACTTTGGGTGTGAAGTTCCGTGAAGGCTTTATGAAGAACCGTTATATCGGTCGTACCTTCATTATGCCAGGTCAACAATTGCGTAAAAAATCAGTTCGCCAAAAACTCAACCCTGTAGAACTTGAGTTCCAAGGTAAAAACGTTCTGTTGGTAGACGACTCGATTGTACGTGGTACAACGTGTAATGAAATTATTCAGATGGCACGTGATGCGGGTGCGAAAAAAGTATTCTTTGCTTCTGCTGCGCCAATGGTGAAATATCCAAACGTGTACGGCATTGATATGCCAGCAAAAGCTGAATTGATTGCATCTGAACGTAGTGTTGAAGAAATTCGTGAAATTATTGGTGCAGATCGTTTAGTGTTCCAAGATTTAGAAGATCTTAAAGCTGCAGTACGTACCAAGAAAGTTCCAGAGCTGCAAGAATTTGATTGTTCAGTATTTGACGGTAAATATGTTGCTGGCGGTATTGATGATGAATACTTGGCGGCATTAGAGCAGAAACGCAATGACTCTGCGAAGAATGACAATCCTGCATATATTGATGTTAACATCGATGCTGCATCTGTAGATTTGACCGGTGTCCGTGAAGGATAATCTGTTCAAAACATATTGAAAAAGCGGGAATTTCCCGCTTTTTTCATTTATGATGAGTGCATAGAAGACAATGTAGCTTAAGGGTATTACATTGAAGCGTGTGAATTATGATTTTATAAAAAACAAAAATATGTTTTGGCCGGCCACCATGTGCATGGCCGCTATGATTTTGACTTTGGCCATTATCAATCTGATTGGTGGATTGATTGTTAATTATTATGATTCAACTCAATCCATTTATTGGCATGTGCTCAGTCCATATTTGATTGCCACCATTTTGTTGATCATGTTGGTTTCAGTGGTTTATGAATTTTATACCTTTCGTTTCGGTGGGCATTCACTTGCCAAGCAGCTTGGCGCGCGTCGCTTAAGTTTAATTGAAAGTATCCCTGAAGAAAGTGTTGCATTACGAATGGCGGAGCAACTTGCAGATACTTTTTTGATTGATATCCCAGCCTTGTATGTCTTGCCAGATGAAGTTGGCGTAAACGCGTTAACAGCTGGTTTTAACCCGCGAGATACATCGATTATTCTTACATGGGGTGCATTACAAACGTTAGATGAAATGGAAATGTATGGCTTATTAAGCCATGAATTTAATAAAATTTTATCTGGAGAAACCGCCAAAAATACCCGACTTAAAATTCTCTATAGTGGTTTAACCACGTTTAGTCAGTGGGGTAGTAAAATTGCGAAACGTGGTTTTTATCGGAATGGTCAAGCGCGTGAAAATAAATTTGAAACGGTGTATGTGGCAATTGGGGCGATCATTTGGCTGATTGGTAGCCTTGGGGTGCTCATTTCACGTTTTATTAAATATCTTTCATTGGGTGCACGAACTTATAAAAACGACAAAAAAACCAATCGTTTAATTCAAAATGATGCCAATATTCAAACTTTATTGCGCATCTATGTGCATCATTCAGGTTCGCAAATTTATAGTGAATATGCGGAATCGATTTCCCATATGTGTTTTGCCAATTCGTTAAGCCCACAAAATTGGATGAATATTCACCCAAGTATTGAACAGCGTATATTTGAATTAAACCCAGCCTTGATTCAGGACCTACAATTAGAGAATCTCAAAAAACTTAAAAATCAGCCGCTATTTAATTTATTTCGCTCACTTGAGGAGGCGAGCCCTGATGTGGCAACACCGTGGTGTTCTCCACAGCCTTTACCATTATTGCGCTTATCACCGATTAGTTTTGCAATTAAAGATGCAATTAAGCCTTTAAATCCAGAGATTCGTGATAATTGGCAACGGCCAGAATTGATTCAACGTGCTTTACAAACTGCCACAGGTTCACGTGAGGTGATGGTCGCGATTTTGATGATTCGACAATACCGCGAATTTATTCCAACAGAAGCAGAGGTGAGTCGTGCCATTGTCGATGCGTTGTTACATCTGGATGGGCGAGTACATATCTCAATTTTTCATGAAGCGTGTAAAAATATTGGCATGATGCCGGCAACGGTTTCTCGTCAATTTCTTACCAAGTTGGCAAAAATCATTCAGGAAGATGGGGAAATTGGCTTATTAGATGCTTTGCTGCTCGAAACCGTAAAGCATGAGTTGAATTTGTTACCAGTCCATACGCCAACATCACTTGAGGATGTTAAACCGAGTATTGTACGGCTGATTGATGCGTTACTACACGTACAGCAAATTAACAGTGATAGCCAGTTGGAAGTACGTGAGAAAATTCTTAGCCGAATTCTGTCGAAGGAAGAGTTGGAATTTTATCGTGATATTTCGGATGAGCCGATTGATTTGGCTGAAATATTAAATGATATTTCTGGTTTGTTGCTGCGAGAGCGTTTAAGTATGTTGGGCGTAGCTGAGGTTTGTTTGTGGAATGATCGGATCATTACTCAAGATGAACTGGATGTATTGCAATTGCTATATTGGCGCATTGGCTTTGAAGCAGATGAAATGATTGAATTGATGCAAAAGAAAAATAGTTTAATGATTATTTAAGACCGTGTATTTAAATATCATCTTAGTTAGTTAATTGAAGATTTATAGGTTTGGCACAGATGAGTTGACAAGTTTGGCGTATCAATCAAGTGATTTATAAAAGTTCAGCAAAGTATGAGGAATCTCGTTAGAATAGCAGGCCAAATATAGGTGATGATGAAAGCATGATTGGGCATCAGCGAAGCATAATGGCAGCAATGGGAATCGACCTTTGGGTTCCTAAGGTGGCACCGTGTCAGCAGCATAGCCCAACGATTTGGCGTGATCAGTCCGCGCCAGAAGTCATTTCCGAAATTATTTTAAAAAATAAGCCTGAACAGCCTGTTGCAGTAACACCACAGCTTAAACAAGCTGTAGATGTTCCCTCAAATCCTGTTGTTGAGGCAAAAGCTGAACCAGTAGAGCCAGTTGTCCTACCAACAGAAATTCGACCTGCACTTAATATTCCTGCATTTAATTTAGAAGCTATTTGTTTGGCGCATTGTGTAGTGTTGATTGATTCGACTGAACTCACCGCAGATCAACAGTTATTGTGGTCGAATATTCAGCGTGCTGTTCGCTCGGACTTCTTTGCCTTGCAATGGCCTTTTGGTTGGATCAATCTACAAGATGGGCGTGGAGCAGAATCCTATGTACAAGGCTTTCTGGATGCGATGAGCTTAGATAAAAATGTGATTTGTCTGGGCGATATTCCGCATTTAAATAGTTCTAAGGTTTATCCGCTTGCTTCATTGCAACAAATGATTGAGCAGCCATTACTTAAAAAACGGCTTTGGCAGTTCATGCAAAACAAGGCAGAATAAACGTTAAAAATTGCACAATAGGGAAGAATGATGCAAAAAAAAGTTGTTGTTTTTAGTCAAATTGATTCAGAAATCCTACAGCGTTTAGAACAACAATTTCATGTGGTTCAAATCAATCCCAAGTTAGGCGATATCAATCAACAATTATTAGAGCAGACTCAAGATGCCGATGGTTTAATTGGTGCGGGTCGCTTATTAAATGGATCTAATTTGGCACATGCAAAAAAATTGAAAGTCATTTCGAGTGTCAGTGTCGGCTATGATAATTACGATTTAGCCTACTTAAATCAACAAAAAATTTGGTTGAGCCATACACCACATGTGCTGACGGAAACCACCGCAGATTTAGCATTTACCTTGTTGATGAGTGCAGCACGTAAAGTGCCATCTTTGGATTGTTGGACGAAACAGGGTCAGTGGTTACGTACAGTTGGCCCACAGCAATTTGGTATGGATATTTTTGGGAAAACACTCGGTATTATTGGGCTTGGACATATTGGTGCAGCAATTGCGCGACGTGGTCTGCATGGCTTTAATATGAATGTGTTGTACCATAATCGTCGTGAAAAAATTGAATTGGCCGAATCCTTGAGCGCTGAATATTGTCCATTAGATGACTTGTTGCAACGCTCAGACTTTGTTGTCGTGGCTGTGGATTTAAATGCAGATTCGAAGGCTTTAATTGGGCAACGAGAACTTGAATTAATGCAGTCGCATGCAGTTTTGGTGAATATTTCTCGTGGTTCAGTCATTGATGAGCAAGCTCTGATTCAAGCGTTAAAGAATAACCGTATTTTTGCAGCAGGTCTCGATGTGTATGAAAAAGAACCTTTACAAAGCTCTGAACTCTTTACGTTGGATAATGTTGTGACCTTGCCACATGTCGGGTCGGCAACTGCTGCAACACGCAAGCGAATGGTTGAGTTGGCTTACCAGAATCTAGTTGATGTTTTGTTATTAGATAAAAAACCAAGATATGTGGTGAATCCGAATTATCAATAAACGATTCTACACATTTCTCCATAAATTGATCAGTTTTCAGTGCTATATTTAATTTAAGTTTTCATCATATTTTTTGAGATTTTACTTTGAAAAAGATTTTACTGGCATGTGGCCTCGGCCTTTGTTCGAGTTTGGCTCAGACGCAGTCCGTAGATTTTAATTCAACCCCTCAATTTAATGTCCCTGAAATTGGCAGTGGGGTGGGCTTGCTTGATCAACAAAAAGAACGTGCCATTGGTGAAAAAGTTTATCGAGAAGTGCATCGGCAGTTACCTGTTACACAAAATCCTTGGCTCGAAGATCGTCTCACTTCCGCATTTAGTCATATTTTAAGTCAAACGCAGTTGAGCCAACCTGTTGGTTTATTGTTGATCAATGATGCTCAAATTAATGCCTTTGCGGTGCCGGGTGGTCTATTTGCATTGAATGCAGGCTTGATCAATTCTGCGCGCAATATGGATGAAGTAGCAGGGGTAATGGCACATGAAATTGCACATGTATCACAACGTCATTACAGTCGGTCACAAGAAGCATTTAAAGGCCAAGGTCTGCTGTCTTTAGCGGGTATTTTGGTTGGAGCCTTGGTTGCCTCACAAGCTGATGGCGATGTTGGTGCAGCCGTGATGATGGGGTCACAAGCAGCCCTGATGGATAAGCAATTAACCTATAGCCGAAATCAAGAGCGTGAAGCGGACCGTATTGGTATGCAGTATATGTACCGCGCGGGTTATAACCCTCAAAGTATGGCGGATTTTTTTGAAGTGATGCATCGTTCGACTAGCCGTGTTAGCTTTCTGCCAGATTTTTGGTTAACGCATCCTTTGAGCACAGAACGTATGAGCGAGGCGCGTTTGCGTGCCAATCAATTGCCACCAGTTAAAACCAGTTTACAAGATCAGGACTTTGAAATTTTGCGTTGGTATAGTCGGGTATTATCTGGTCAAGCCACTGAATTGCAGTTAAATACCATGGTTGCACAAAAAAATTATGCAGCAATGTTGGCTTTGGTGAGTTTACATATACAGCAAGGTGATTTTGGTGCTGCGCAGAAATTACTAGATGAAGCACGTAAGCAAAATGCAACGCATGCATTGTTTATTATTTTACAGACCGATGTTTTACTGGGACAAAATAAAATCACAGATGCGGTCAATGCCGTGCGCAGTTCGGCGACTGTGATGCCAGAAAATCGAGCATTGAATTATAAATATGCAGAAGCGTTGATTCGTAATAAGGACTATGCACGGGCACAGATAATTTTGCAGCGCTTTTTAAAGGCTAATCCTCGAGATGTCAGTGGTTGGGGGTTAATGTTACAATTGGCTAATGCAGATAAGGATGCAGCATTTCGTTCTATTAATGTTTTGCGTTATCGCGCAGAACTTGAATATTGGACAGGGAAGGAAGAGCGCGCGATTAAGTCTTTGTTGCAAGCACAGCGAATTGCAAAAGATTCGAAAAGTCTTTCATCGGCCATTAAGCAGCGTTTAGATCAAATGCAAAAAGAGCGGATGCTCAAAATTTAGAAAATTAAATCCTGATTTTTCATAATATTGGGTAAGTTTGTGATTAAATTATCTTTGTGAGTACAATATTGAGAACTTGGGTTTTAGACGCTTTAAATATTCAATGTTAAACTGTATTTAGTTTGATCACCCTATCACAAAGACACTTTTGATGAAAAAAATTATTTTAGCAATTTTATTTTTAGTTACGGCTTCGAATCTTTATGCGGCTAGTGCAGAACAATATGTCTTGGCTGTAGATGATATTAATGCAAAATATAAAAGCAATACGCGTCAATTTTTTATGGGTTTAAACCCACAGCAGCAAGGTTTTACTGTAAGTCAGCAATCGCAATATTGTGGTATTGTCCAGACTTATGTAAATGACCTCTATCGTGCGGCAGATGAAAATCGTGCTTTTATCGATAAAGAATATAGAAATATAAATAAGCAAGATGTGATTCAACAAGTCATGGCAGCCAAAGAGATGCAATTACTCAAAAAATATAATGTGCAATGTGCGTTGAATTAATCACTGTCGATCTTTTTGTATGAACTAAATTTAAAAATATTGGTTTGCAGTGAATCTAGAGAATTTTTTATATCATTTGAAAAGTGTGGTTAAAACTTTTGGGCACAGAAGTTGTGTGAAAGGTGATTTTTAATAGAAGAATTAAGAATTGAAAAAATAGATTTAATGGGAGGTTTTTGTGAGGGTGGATAATTTGGCTATTTAAGTCTAAAGAGTACTTAAATAGACCAAATCAAACAATTTACTGATGAAAGATTAAGAGAGTTTCGCTTTGATTTTAGCTGAAACTTGTGCAGGATCGGCACGTCCGGCTATGAGCGGACGTAGAGAGTTCATCACCTTACCCATATCTTTCATGCTAGTAGCTTCTTGCGCAGTAATTGTTTGCGCAATGATGGAATCAAGTTCTTCCTCAGTCATAGCTTCTGGTAGAAATTGAGATAACACCTCAATTTCGGCTTGTTCCTTACTAGCTAAATCATCTCGGTTTGCACCTAAAAAGGCTTTAACCGATTCTTTGCGTTGTTTGATTTGCTTTTCAATGACCGCAAGAACTTGCTTATCGTCAAGCTCTATGCGCTCATCGACTTCGATTTGCTTGATTGCTGCCTGTAGACTACGTATTACCGTTAACTTGTCCATTTCTTTAGCACGCATAGCGGCTTTTAAAACTTCAGTTATTTGGTTTTTTAAAGTAGTCATTTATCTTGTCCAGGTTAGTCAATCAATCACAAATTAATCTTAGTAAAGGCGAGTCGTACGTACTGATTCACGCGCCAATTTCTTTTGGTAGCGTTTAACAGCAGCAGCTTTTTTACGTTTACGTTCTTGAGTAGGTTTTTCGTAGAATTCACGTTTACGAACGTCAGCAAGAACACCCGCTTTTTCGCATGAACGTTTGAAACGACGGATAGCTACGTCTACTGGTTCGCCTTCTTTCAATTTAACTTGTGGCATGAAGAATCCTCATTAAGTTATGGATAAGATCGCAGGCTTTATTGCCCTTGATCACAAGTGAAGGTCAGTATTTTACTCATTTACATCTCATATCACAAGTCTATAATAGGTTTCGCAATATTTTGAAATGGGTAATAGGCAGTTTAATGATCGTTTTAGGCTTGGAAACTTCGTGTGATGAAACAGGACTCGCACTTTACGATAGCGAGCAAGGATTACGCGGACAAGTATTGTATAGCCAAATCAAACTGCATGCAGAATATGGCGGCGTTGTACCTGAATTGGCATCGCGGGACCACGTACGTAAACTCATTCCTTTGATTAAACAATTGCTTGAAGAAAGTAAAATCGATAAATCAGAGATTGATGCGATTGTCTATACACGTGGACCGGGCTTGATGGGTGCGCTGATGACGGGTGCATTATTTGGCCGTACCTTGGCTTTTGCACTCAATAAACCAGCAATTGGTGTGCATCATATGGAAGGTCATATGTTGGCGCCCTTGTTGTCTAAAACGCCGCCAGAATTTCCATTTGTTGCGTTATTGGTTTCAGGTGGACATACCCAACTCATGGCTGCCCATGGCATTGGTCAGTATGAATTACTCGGTGAGTCGATTGATGATGCGGCAGGTGAAGCCTTTGATAAAGTTGCCAAAATGATGGGTCTACCTTATCCAGGGGGACCAAACATTTCAAAATTGGCAATGGACGGCGATATGAATGCCTTTGAATTTCCGCGCCCCATGTTGCATCAAGGTTTAGATTTTTCATTCAGTGGTTTAAAAACTGCGGTATCGGTACAATTGAAAAAATTGGGCGATGAAAACCGTGATGCTGATATTGCGGCATCATTCCAAGAAGCGTTGGTTGATACCTTGGTTAAAAAATCAGTCAAAGCCTTAAAACAAACTGGTTTAAAACGTTTGGTGATTGCCGGTGGTGTGAGTGCCAATAAACGCCTACGCGAGCGCCTAGAAGCGGACTTAACCAAGATTCGTGCACAGGTTTATTATGCTGAACCGGCGCTATGTACCGATAATGGTGCCATGATTGCTTTTGCGGGTTATCAGCGTTTAAAAGCGGGGCAGCATGATGGATTGTCTGTTACGACGACACCGCGTTGGCCGATGACCGAGTTGACCAATCCGAATGAAGCATAAGACATTGAGAATTTAAAGAATCTAAGAATTTTAAAAGCCCAATATTAAGTTGGGCTTTTTATAAGTGAATAAAAATAATATTTTTTGTTAACTTATCTGGGATGAGAAAATTATAATTGTTGTAGCTTTTGTGACCCAATCCAATGCTTAGAAAACTGATATGCAGCACGACCTGAACGTTGTCCACGACCTTGACACCATCTTAAGGCTTCAGCACGTACTTCTTCATTCATTGACATATCTGCTTTTGCTAAATAGTGCTCGACAATTTCCAAATACAGCTTTTGATCCATCGGATAGAAAGACAGCCACATACCGAAACGATCAGATAGTGAAATTTTTTCTTCAATCGCTTCCTGCGGATGTAACTCGGTATATTGTGGGACATCGACTTTGGTAACAGGTGTATTTTCATGCATAAATTCAGGCAGTAAATGACGACGATTACTGGTTGCATAAATAATAAAATTACTTGAACCTGATTGTAATGAGCCATCAAGCACACTTTTGAGGCTACGGTAATTTTCGTCTTCTGCGTTAAATGCAAGATCGTCACAATAGACGATGAACTTTTCAGGTCGGTCGGCAATGAGTTCCTGAATTAAAGGTAAATCAGATAAATCATCACGTTCAATTTCAATTAATCGTAATCCTTTTTCGGCATACTGAGTCAACAGGGCACGGACAATCGATGATTTTCCGGTTCCGCGTGAGCCTGTCAGTAAGACATCATTGGCCGGTAAATCACTGAGAAATTGTAGGGTATTTTGGATGACTTTTTCTTTCTGACGTTCGATACCTTTTAAATCATCCAAATACATGATTTTAGGTTGATGAATGGCTTTGAGTTGTTTGTCTTGCCATTTGTATGCCGTACTGGAAAAGTCGGGTGCCTGCTGTAAAGCGGGAAGGCTTTGCTGTAGTTGTAAGAGTACAGTAGAAAGTGATTGAAGAATGTTGTCAGGTAAGTCAATTGTTGCCATGATGGTTCAGCTTATCGAGTCTTGTTGTTGGTTCGTGTATGTGGCTCAGTGTACATCAAATATGCTGTTATATTGGGCAAAATATGTCAGAGTTAAGTGATTTTTCGGTCATCTCTACGCTATTCGTACAGCAAAAAAGTTGTTATAACGCTAGCGTAGTAAATACATAAGAATGTGCTGAGGGATAGTCATGTTGTTTAAAGATTTTTCAAAAAATATCAATCCACATCAGGCATATCGTATAAAAAAATTAAAACGTCAGCTTGAACATGCTGATTGCTATGAGGAATGGAAAAGTATTGCGCTGAAAATTGATGAGCAATCTGGTGCACAGGAATGGAAGCTGGACAATAGTTCTCCTTATTTTGACGCGGAAATCATTTCCCATCGCCTAGGTCTGCTGAAACGTTATCGTTCACAAAAACGTACACGCGATCTTATGTACATTTTAAGTGAAGGTTTAACTTATGATGTCGGAAATATTGCACATCCTTTGCTGTTTACAGAAGCCTATGTCGGCACAAAAAAGATCATTGAAGATTATGTTGAAGAAGTCAGTCAGAGTTTGGCATTTATTGCTTCGGAAGAATGTACCTGTTTAGATGCAACCCAAAAAATTGAATTTTTTGAACAAAGCCAAAAAGCTTATGGTCAACCAGTCCTGATGTTTTCAGGTGGTTCAACGCTAGGGTTGTTCCATACAGGCGTATGCAAGGCGCTAATGGAACAAGATTTATTGCCAAAAGTTTTGTCAGGTTCAAGTGCTGGAGCAATCATGACAGGTATGCTCGGTGTATCTAAGCCTTCAGAATTTATCAACCTGCTGGATGGGCAAAATTTCTTTAGTGAAGCTTTTCATTTTCGAAAACTAAGTGAGCTGATACAAGGTAATGGCGGTTTGGCCGATGTGAAATATCTGAAAAAATTCTTGGTAGAGAATTTAGGTGATTTAACTTTTTCTGAAGCTTATAAACGGTCAGGCTTACATATTAATGTCGCGGTAGCGCCGTACGATGCATCACAAGATGCGCGAATTATGAATGCCTATACATCTCCTGATTTATTGGTGTGGAGTGCAGTGCTTGCGTCTTGTGCGGTACCAATTTTATTTCCACCTGTACGTTTGACCAGTAAACGTTATGACGGGCAATTTACTCCGTATATGTCTGCAACGCGTTGGGTCGATGGTAGTGTACGCAGTGACTTCCCGCAGCAAAAAATGGCACGCTTGTATAATATTAATTACAGCATTGCCAGTCAGGTCAATCCACACATTGTGCCGTTTATGCAAGATGATGCAGCGCGTTTACGTAAAAGTATGCTGAGCTGGCCTGAGCGAATCGTACGCCGCCAAGGGAAAGTGATTAGTAAAGGCGTGATGGACTTTGCACGTGAGCGTGCCGGAAGTATTCCGCCTATACGTCGTTTACTGGATCATGGTTATGGTGTGGTCGATCAGCGTTACTATGGTGATGTGAATATCGTGGGTAAATATGGTTTACGCCATTATAGTTATATGTTGCAAAATCCACGCCCATATTTATTTAAAGTCCTTCAGCGTGAAGGGGAACGAGCAACGTGGCCAAAAATTGCATTAATCGAAACTCAGGCAAGGATTGGTAAGACCATTCAACATTGTCTTGAACTGTTAAATTATCAAAATGAACCTGATCAGAGACATGCCGAGTTTATTGCAGTTTAACCCGCAAGATTTACAACAATATGTTTTGAATCTAAAAGCGAAGCCACAAAGCTTGGTTTTTGGTCGGCGGCAATATCAATTTCAAGTTGACGATCAACTGTATTGGCTTAAAACCCAAGTGCAGGGGCCGAGCCAAGCGCATTCAGCCAGTTTTGCTCATGAACTCAATGTTTATCGACAACTCGAAATAGCATCAGAAAAAAATCGAGTGGTTTTGCCTTTTCAAATGTTTGAACAAAATCAGTTGAACCTTAAAGGTGAGGCCGTATCTGATGTATTGATTCTGCCTCATGCACAAGGGTGGTTTGAAACGCCAGTTAATACATTCACTTTGCCGCAAATAAAAAAAATTCTTTGGCAGGCGATAGATGCTGTAGAGCAACTTTGGCGACAAGCTTGGATTCATGCAGATTTAAAACGTGAGCATTTTGTTGTTTGGCAAGGGCAGTGCAAGCTGATTGATTTTGAGCAAGCATTGCCATTGGAATCAAGCTTAGCGTCTTCTTTAACGGCAACACCGCGTTATATGGCGCCTGAATTATTTCATGGACAGGCTAAATCACTACAGAGCGAAATCTATGCATTAGGGATTATTTTTCTAGAATGGTTGACGGCCGAACGTTTACACGCCAAAAGTTATGAAGATTGGGCATATTTACATTGCCAGCGCTTAAAAGTTGAACTTCCAAACCAATACCTTGCATTTAAAGACTTAGTCACGGGCATGCTGAGCAAACAAAAAGAGCCAAGATTGGTGGATTTTTATCACTTAAAAAGCTGCTTAATGACTGAATTTGTTTAAGAAAAATACAAAAAAAGCACTATTGTTTTTTATTTAAACAAATAAGACGCTTTTTTATAAAAAAGGCTTGTCATGTACAGGTGATCTCTATAATATACACAGACATCGGGGACGTGGCGAAATTGGTAGACGCACTGGATTTAGGTTCCAGCGCCGCGAGGTGTGAGAGTTCGAGTCTCTCCGT
>NZ_JBLZXR010000036.1:0-26562 GCF_050285345.1 Acinetobacter sp. | reverse complement strand
GTTTTGCCAGACGTTCAAAATCTTGTCTTAAAATCGGTTTGAGTAATTGATGAAATACGGTATTCTGATGTGACAAAACCTGAGTCCTTCTCGTTAAAGTGTTGGTTAGCACTTATATTTTAACGATTTGGGCTCAGGTTTTTTTATTTAAATTAAACTATGGGACAGCAGTGGCGTCTATGCGCTCTTTTTTATATTGAAAATGATTACTCTGCTGAACTTTTTGGAACTTCACGTCGAATATACGATGCCAAAGTCAAATAGTTCACACCTTGGAATAAAATATCCACTGCCAAGAATAAGCCTAAAACCCAGAATGGTGCATCAGGTGACATCAAAATCACGATCCCAGTGACTAAGGTCAAAATACCGGAAAACAGTGTCCAGCCCCAACCTTGCAAGGCGCGGAACAACAAGGCACTAAAGATACGAATCACACCGGCAATGATCAAAACAATCGCCAGTAAGTTAGTGAGGATAATTGCGGTTTTCACTGGCGTAGTAAAGGCATAATAGCCCGCGACTAAATACAACACGCCAAATAAAGCCCAGAACCAACGGTAACCACCTTTAAAAATCTTAAACGCTGCGATGAAATGGATTACCCCACCCAACATCATCAAGACACCAAAAATATAAATCACGGTAAGCGTCGCAAAAGGTAAGGCTGCCAAAAGGACAACACCAAAAATCACCAATAACGCACCTAAACCCAAATACCACTTACGGTTTTCATGCAGTTGACCGCGAACTAAATCGTTACCTACAGTTTTCATGTTTATTCTCAAATTGTGAGTTATTCATTTAAATATCTAAGGTAATTATGGACACTGATCAAAGGGAAATGCAAACTTCATCCACAACGAGCAGTCAAACTGTGGATAAGTTGAGCGTTATCCACACTATTTTGTCCATCCAATTTCATTCGCTGTCAGCTCATTAATTACCGTTTGAGCCAATGAATCGGGCATTTTACTTTGCGTTTGTGAGGTTGGAATATGACCCGCCATTAACTCCGCTTTGGCTTGTGGAAATAACGGTTGCTGGTTTGGATCAGCATAGCCAATGGGGAAAATCGGCTGGCCACTTGCTAGGTCATATTTATCTGTCGCACCAAAGGCATGCAATAACTCATGTGCCAATACAATTTTATTTTGCTCTGACTGTTTTTTCGATGCAAACAAATTGACTGAGCCTATCCGACCATTTTCCAAAGCTGTAGAATGTTTCAGCTCTTTGCGCTGTGTAGGATCATAGTAATTTAAAAATAAGGTCACACTTGGTGCACCATCGACACGTTTATGCTGTTGCCACGCATAATAACGGAACTTTAAACTCCACAAAATGACATCGAGTAATCCTGCCTGATCTGGAACTTTCGGTGGCAATACTTTGATTTCTCGCCCTAATTTGAAATAAATATATGTTGGCTGTCCACGGTAGCGTTGTGCTGTATTTTGTAGATATTGCTGTGCTTCACTCAAACTCAATTCAGATAAGCTTTGAATATACGCTTGAGTCGATGGCCGACTATCTGCATTAATTGGGTGCAAGAGTACAAAGATCGGTTTGCCCCAATCTTGATTTTTGTCACGGTATGCATTGACCGCCACAATCAATAAAATGATCAGCAGACATAATACCCGAATTTTTTTCCACATACCCCAAGTCTCAAATTTGTTATTTCATTTTATGGATTAAATTAAAACAGAAGTTTAATTCAATGTCTTTTCAGATGGATTCAACTTGGTATAAAAAATTATATTAGGAACGATTAAAAATAAAAAATGCCGACCGAAGTCAGCATTTTTATTGAATTTTTTAGCTTAAGCCTCAACCCATTTTCCGTCTTTATATACCAAAGACCATTTGGTTTGTTTGCCTTCAGCTGTTTCAGAACCAATGTATTGTGCTTGGTTTTTACGACTGAATTTCACTAAGGTTGGATTCCCTTCTGGGTCAACATCAGGCGCTTGCAAAATAAATTGATATTTTGGATCAAGCTGTTCAGCCACGGTACGCAATTCAGCCACTTTTGGTGCACGGGTTTCACGCACTTTCGGGAATTTACTTGCTGCCAAGAACAAACCTGCAGCACCATCACGTAGGACAAAGAAGTCATCATGCTTGGTTGAACGGAGATGTTCCATTTTGATTGGATCGACCCGTGGAGGTGCAGGTTGACCGCTTTTTAATACCTTACGCGTATTGTCACAGCTGTTGCAGGCAAAGTATGGACCAAAACGGCCAGTCTTCAACTGCATTTCGCCTTCACATTTGTCGCAAGGAATGGTTGGGCCATCATAACCTTTAATTTTGAACTCACCTTCCTCAAGCTCAAAACCAGGACAGTCTGGATTATTGCCGCAGACATGTAACTTACGACCACCATCAATCACGTAACTATCCATCGCAGTTTCGCAAATTGGACAACGCTTTTTCGACATTAAGTCGGCAGTTTCCGCACCATCATCATCTGAAAGTGCTGCCAATGACTCGACTGGGGTGAGGTTTAATGTGCCCTTACAACGCTCTTTTGGCGGTAAGTTATAGCCTGAGCAACCCAAGAACACACCAGTAGTTCCTGTACGGATCTGCATCGGACGGTCACATTCTTTACAATGTACCGCATCCACTTCCACAGGTTGATTACGACGCATGCCGTGCTCACCTTGCGCCGTGGTTAAGCGTGTTTTGAAGTCACCATAGAAGCTGTTAAGCAATTCTTTCCAGTTACGCTCACCATCTGCCACTTTATCCAGCTGACCTTCAAGGTCTGCGGTAAAGGCGTAGTTCATCAAGTTATTGAAGCTTTCATCGAGACGATCTGTCACGATTTCACCCATTTTCTCGGCGAACAAACGACGGTTGTCGAGTTTCACATAACCACGGTCTTGAATGGTCGAGATAATTGCCGCATAGGTCGAAGGACGGCCAATGCCTTTTTTCTCAAGCTCTTTGACCAATGACGCTTCGGTGAAACGTGCAGGTGGTTTGGTGAAGTGCTGCGATGGATCTAGTTTTTCTAATTTGAGGACTTCACCCACTTTTACCGCAGGCAACAACACATCATCATCCGATTTGTTTTGACCACGAACTTTGGTAAAACCATCAAATACCAGCGTACGACCTTTGGCTTTCAGTTCCACACCATTGGCATCGACTAAAATCGTTGAAGATAGGTATTCCGCAGGTGTCATTTGACATGCCACAAACTGACGCCAAATCAGGTCATATAGACGCTGTGCATCGCGCTCTGCCCCTGCCAGTTGATCACCTTTCAGCGCCACATTGGAAGGACGAATCGCTTCATGGGCTTCTTGCGCACCAGCTTTATTGCCATAACGGTTTGGCTTGGCCGGTAAGTATTTCGCACCAAATTCAGATTCGATATGACCACGCACCATATTGACCGCATCATCACTTAGGAATGTGGAGTCGGTACGCATATAGGTAATGAAACCCGCTTCATACAAACGCTGTGCCAGCATCATGGTTTTCTTGACCGAGAAACCAAGACGCGTACTTGCTGCCTGTTGCAAAGTCGAGGTGATATATGGCGCGCTTGGATTGACCTTGGTGGGTTTATCTTCACGTGTGGTGACTTTATATTCAGCGTCTTTAATCAGGTTCAATAAAGCATCAGTTTCAGCTTTATTGCGCAATTTTAAAGTCTTGCCATGTTGCTTTACTGCTTCAAGACGAATGTCATCTTTTTTCGCTTTGGTGTCTGCAAAAACTTGCCAGAATTCTTCTGGAATAAAAGCACGAATGTCGCGCTCACGCTCAACCACCAGTTTGACGGCAACCGACTGCACACGACCCGCAGACAGACCACGCGCAATTTTTTCCCACAACAATGGTGAGATCATAAAGCCGACAATACGGTCTAAGAAACGACGGGCTTGTTGAGCATTCACTTTGTCCGTATCAAGGCGAGAAGGATGTTTAAATGCTTCTTGAATGGCATTTTTAGTGATTTCGTTGAACACCACACGTTGATAACGTGAGTCGTCCCCGCCAATCACCTCCTTTAAATGCCAAGCAATCGCTTCCCCTTCTCTATCCATATCCGTTGCGAGATAGACCTCGTCAACTTGCGAGGCAAGCTTTTTCAGTTCCGCAACAACATGTTCTTTACCTGGTAGGACTTCGTACTGTGCCTTCCAGTCATTTTCAGGGTCAACCCCCATACGATTAACCAAAGCTTTTTGTGCTTTTTGGGCTTTTTCAGCATCGGTTAATTTGGTTCGTGTCGCAGGTTTTTTCTCTGCTGTTTTACTCGAACCACCTGTAGGCAAGTCACGGACATGACCCACCGAGGATTTTACGATGTAGTCCGAACCTAAATATTTATTAATTGTTTTCGCTTTTGCAGGCGATTCCACAATCACTAACGCACGCTTTTTTCCAGCATCGGAAGATTTTGCTGTGGTACTTTTAGATGTGGACCGAGGAGCGTTCGCCATAGTTAACCATCATTCCTGTTTAATAGGTATTTTAAAATTTAGAGTTCAGCCAATGAATGTAAAAATGCCTTCATATCATCAAGCTGTGTGGCTCTTAAATCAGATTCTTCATCCCAATAGAGTCCTACACAGTTCGCCTGCATATCAATAGCATAAATGCCCTTTAACGTCACAGGTAAATCCTTAAACTTGTCATCACCATGTACCAGTTCAAGTTTGTCATCTACCACTAAAGCACGCATTAAAGGCAAACGCGCATCTGGAATCAGCACACTGTAATACGCCACCATACTGGCACGTTTTTCAGTCGCCATTGGAATTTTAGTCCACGCCGGCGCAGCCACTAAACGCGGATGGAGTCCCATTTTACGCGCCTTCTCACGCATAATGCCTAGTGCTTTTTCTCTTGGATTGACTCGAAGTCCAAAAATTGATCCAAGGATAAAGATCACGATAAAAACGGTAATCCAAATTCCAGTATTTTCCATAGCACAACCTTCATATTCCTATATTAGATTTGCATAAGCTCAATATAAAACGCAAGTTCACGCGATAAAATTAATTCAGGAACATCTCGTGGCTATACAGCACTTCGTGACCATTCCAGTAGATATATCCTTTTTCGATCAACTCTTTAAGCAATAATCGAACATCAGATTTCGGGAACATTTGTTCCAACAAGTCGCGTAAAGCATAGATATCTTTAGGCTTATCTGACTTTAATTCGTGCAATTTACGAATCACTTCCATCTGCACAGGGTCAATTTTGTTAAAGTTTTTAAATAAATCTTGTTGCGCAGCATGAATTACCGAAGCACTCTCTTGTTCTACCTCAAGCGACTCACTCAAGGACGCAGAAAGCACCGATAGATCGGTTAAAGTTGGTGCAAGCGTTGTCGGCTCTGCATTCAAATCGAGTTGCACCCACTGCTTTAAGACTTTTTTACGAATCGAAATCTGTTCATCAAAGCGTTTCACAATTTTTAAATTGATCAGCATACCAACCAAGTGCTGTGCCTTTTTTGCTTGAATTTGCAAAATATTAATCAGCGAATTTTTCAGCTTATCTAAACTATTGGGCTTACCACTGAGTTTTTCCAGGCCATCACAATAGTGTTTGATCAGCAATAAATCAGGCTTGTTTCGAATGGTTTCAATATCTGGAATTTTATATTTTGGTTTCTGTGTCGCCTGATCTTCAGGCTGAATCTGAATCAGATGAGCACTCAGCTCAGAACCGTTTAATTGTTCCATCAACAACTCAATTTCCGGCATAGCTGAAATGACTTCGATATGTGAATCGGGTGCCATCAAGGCGATGAGTTGCCCGACAATCACCGCATATTCAAATTCTTTTTGTGGGGTTTCAGGAATATCTAAAACCACCAGTTGTCCACTGCCAATCCACCCCGCAATTTCAGTGAGATCTTCGAGTGCATATTCAAATTTCCCACTGCAGCTAAACACGTACAAAGTACTGTAATGTTGAATAATATTACGCAGTAAATTTGCCGTAGGAGGGTTATTTTCCAAATCCAGCAGGACAACTTTTTCAGTCATAAGGTTGAATAATCAGTTCAGATCAACAGATGCGGTGCATTAGACCTGCCACAAAGTAAAAGGTCAAATAAATTTACAACTCAAGTCTCAGTGCTCACATTGATGTGGACACCTGAGCACTTAATAATGCGGTGGTCGATTGGTCATTGGGTCAAATTCAGCAATACCTTCAGATAAATCTGCAGATTCGATTCGACGATACAACATCTGCATTTGTTTCTTTAAATCAGCAATTTCGGCATTTTGGCGCGCCACTTGATCATTCAGTTGTTCAACTAAATCATCTAAAAATGCAATTCGGACTTGCAAATCTTCAATGGGTGCGGAAAATGACGCCTGTTCATCAAGATTTTGTTGTGTAGTCAATTTACACTCCTCAGATAAGATTTCAGGAAACATTATGGCCTATATTACTTTAAGGGATGTCCAACTTGCGTTTGGCGGACCTGCCCTACTCGATGGCGCGAACTTTAGTCTAGAACGTGGCGAACGAGTGTGTTTAATCGGTCGTAATGGTGAAGGTAAGTCTACTTTACTTAAACTGATTGAGGGAAGTTTATTGCCCGATGGCGGTGAAGTTTCTCTGCAAAATGGCATCACTATTTCGATGTTGGCGCAAGATGTACCAATGGATTCAGGTCGTGTGGCCGATATCGTTGCCGATGGTGCGGGTGAAGCAGCCAATATTTTACGTGCCTATCATGAAGCAAGCGAAGCCTGTGTCTTGGGTGATATGGATGCCTGCGAACGTATGGGCAACTTGCAACATCAAATGGATCAGCATGATGGCTGGGCGCTTGAAACTAAAGTTAATGCCATTTTAAGTAAAATGGGTCTCGACCCTGAAGCGGACTTGGCAGATTTATCGGGTGGTCGTAAACGTCGCGTACTCTTAGCGCGTGCATTGTTAACGCAACCCGATGTGTTGTTACTCGACGAACCGACCAACCATTTGGATGTCGAAAGTATCGAATGGCTAGAAAAATTCCTGCTCGATCAAAACAATTTAACCTTATTGTTCATTTCGCATGACCGCTCATTTGTCGACAATATTGCCACCCGTATTGTGGAATTAGACCGCGGTATTTTGCGCAGCTATGAAGGTAACTATTCACGTTACTTAGAACTTAAAGCGCAGCAAATGGAAGCGGAAGAAAAACAAAATGCGCTGTTTGATAAAAAACTGGCGGAAGAAGAAGTTTGGATTCGCCAAGGGATTAAAGCGCGTCGTACCCGTAACGAAGGTCGTGTCCGCGCCTTAAAAGCGCTACGTGAAGAATCCCGTGCACGCCGCTCACAACAAGGTAAAGTGAGCATGGCTACTCAGGATGCGCAGCGTTCAGGTAAAGTGGTCTTTGAAATCGAAAATCTACAGGTTAAATTCGGCAATAACGACCCGATTATTAAAGACTTCTCCGCATTGGTACTGCGTGGTGATCGTATTGGTCTGGTTGGTGACAACGGTGTGGGCAAAACCACATTGATTAAAGCTATTTTGGGTGAACAAGAACACGGCGGTAGCGTAAAAACCGGAACTCAACTCGAAGTCGCGTACTTTGACCAATTGCGTAATGCGCTGGATCTGGAAAAATCCGTTAAAGATAACGTATCCGAAGGTTCTGACCATGTCGATGTCAACGGTAACCGTCGTCATATTTATAGCTATTTACAAGACTTCTTGTTCTCCCCAGAACGTGCACGTACTCCTGTAAAAGCACTTTCAGGTGGTGAACGTAACCGCATTCTTTTGGCAAAACTCTTATTAAAACCATCGAATCTAATTGTGATGGATGAACCGACCAATGACTTGGATATGGTGACGCTCGAGCTGCTTGAAGAAATGCTCGCGGGTTATCAAGGCACACTGTTATTAATTTCGCATGACCGTGCCTTTATGGACAATGTCGTGACCTCAACTTGGGTCTTTGATGGTAAAGGTAATATCGATGAATACATCGGTGGTTATCAGGATTATCTAGAACAACGTCCAGACCAAACAGTGGTCGATCAAAAAAGTGATGTGAAAAAAGCCATTGCCAAAGCAGAAGCTGCTGTACCAAAAAAGGTTAAACTCAGCTATAAAGACCAGCGTGCACTGGATCAATTGCCAAGTGAAATTGAAGCTTTGGAAAAAGAACAAGCCACTCTTTCAGAAAAACTGGCGGATGGTTCTTGGTTCCTGACTGATGCAGATGCAGCAACCCAAGCATCACAACGCCTCGCTGCGATTGATGATGAAATGTTGGAAAAAATGGAACGTCTGGAAGAATTAGAGAATATGGCCAAAGCTTAAAGCTAAGCATTTACTGATAAATCAAGCCGTATTTCAATACGGCTTTTTTTATTCGCTTTATCCTGTAAAAAAAGCGAGTCATCACTTCAAACGTCACTCTTCGAGCGGCTAAAAATACTATTTCCACCGACTTCAAAAGCTTGTTATGGTGGCTTTCAATTTCATAATGAGATGTGATCATGCAAATTTCAGATCAAATTGTATTAGTCACTGGCGGTGCGCGTGGACTGGGCTTAGCCATTAGTAAAGCCCTGATCGCAGAAGGTGCACGGGTGGTGGTGAATTATCTTTCCAGCCAAACTGCAGCCGAGCAATTGGCTACTGACTACCCACAACAAGTCTTCTGCTACCAAGCAGACGTGACCAACAAAGCTCAAGTGGAGCAGTTATTTTCCGCAGCAGAAAGATATTTTGGCACTGCGATCACCTCTGTGGTAAACAATGCGCTGATTCATTTTCAGTTTAATGGCGATGCACGTCCCAAAATTGAAGAACTGACCGCACAGACGTTACAACAACAATTCGAGGGTGCAGTGGTTGCGGCCCTGAATACCACCCAAGCTGCATTGAATCATATGAAGCAAGCAGGTTTTGGTCGTATTGTGAATATTGGCACCAACTTGGTTCAAAACCCTGTGGTGCCCTATCATGACTATACCGCAGCTAAAGCGGCATTATTGGCCTTTACCCGTACCGCAGCGCATGAACTCGGTGAATATGGCATTAACGTCAACATGCTGTCTGGCGGCTTATTACAATCAACCGATGCCAGTAAAGCCACTCCCGATGCTGTGTTTGATTTGATTGCGGCATCCACGCCGCTACGTACCGTGACGACACTAGACGAATTTGCTGCCGCTGTGATGATGTTCCTCTCTCCTTACTCACGTGCCGTGACCGGTCAAAACTTAATTGTGGATGGCGGTTTAGTCAAAGGCTAATCACCATCCAACATGAAGCTGAATTTTCTCTTTCAATTCAGCTTCATGTTAAACTGCATGCTATTTTTCAATCTTTGATTTAGTCCTATGAGTCAAAAGTCCCATTATCAACCTGGTCAATTTCAATGGTCTTTCCTGCTCCCACAGTATTGGGGCATTTGGATTGGCATTGTATTCCTCATGATTTTGGCAATTTTGCCGTGGGCCATTCAATATCGACTCGGACAATTTTTAGGTTCTGTTGCATTTAACAATCTCAAGTCACGCCGTAAAACCACCATTCGCAATTTAGAAGTCTGTTTTCCCGAATGGACGGCTGAAGAAGTTGAAGCCAATGCGCGTCAAGTTTTTATTGATCAGATGATTGGCATCTTTGAAACTTTAAATGCTTGGTATAGCCCACAATGGTTTAAAAATCGAGTCAAAATTGAAGGGTTGGAGCATATTAAAAATGCACAGGCCAATGGGCAAGGTATTTTATTACTCGGCACACACTCGACTTTGCTGGATGCAGGGGGCTATTTATGTGCTCAGTTCTTTGAGCCAGATGTGGTCTATCGTCCGCAAAACAATCCGCTGTTGGATATGTTAATTGTGCGCTGCCGAGCAACCATCTATGCCAACCAAATTGACCATGACGATATGCGCGGTCTGATCCGTAATCTTAAAAATGGTCATGCAATTTGGTACAGCCCAGACCAAGATTTTGGCCTTAAACAAGGCGTGATGGCGCCATTTTTTGGTACACCTGCGGCAACGGTTACAGCGCATCGTCGTTTATTAAAAATATCTAAAGCGGTGGCGATTCCGCTGTATTTTTACCGCGTTGGTGATATTGCCAATCCAAGCTATCATGTGCTGATCGAACCAGCTTTAGACCAATTTCCAAGTGCAGATGAAGTCGAAGATGCAATTCGAGTCAATCAGATTATTGAAAATCAACTCCGCATTGCACCGACCCAGTACATGTGGTTCCATCGCCGTTTTAAAACCCGCCCACAAGGCTATGACAAAATTTACTGAGTTCAACTCACCGGATCAATAAAAAGGGAAAGATTATGAAAGTGATGCAGCTTTTACCTGAACTCAACAGCGGTGGTGTCGAACGCGGAACATTAGAAATTGCACGCGCACTGGTTACGGCGGGACATGAATCACTGGTGGTTTCCAATGGTGGGCGCATGGTGAGCCAGCTTGAAGCAGAAGGCTCAACCCATCTCACTTTGCCGATACATAAAAAAGCCCTATCGAGTTTGTGGCAAATTCGCCCTTTACGCAAACTGATTCAACAACAGCAACCAGATATCGTGCATGTGCGTTCTCGTGTACCTGCTTGGCTGACGCATTTTGCACTCAAAGGTATTCCTGCTGCACAGCGACCGCATTTAATTTCGACGGTTCATGGCTTTTATTCGATTAACCGTTATAGCCAAATTATGACCCAAGCAGAAAAAGTCATTGCGGTGTCCGACAGCGTGGTGCAATACATCACAGAGCATTATAAAAACTGTCCGCCGCAAGATATTGTGCGGATTTATCGGGGTATTGACCCAACAGCATTTCCGCATGGTTATCAACCTTCAGCGCAGTGGTTGAATCAAACATTTAAAGACTTTCCTGAATTAGAAAATAAATTTTTAATCTGTTTGCCCGGCCGTATTACCCGATTAAAAGGTCATGAAACCCTGATTGAATTAATGCATCAATTGCATGATCAATATCCAAACCTACATGCCATTGTAGTCGGTGGCGCAGACCCGAAAAAAGCAGCGTATCTGCAAGAAATGCAAGATAGTATTCAAGCGAAAAACTTAACTGAGCGTATCACCTTTGTCGGCCATCGCTCTGATATTCGCGAATGGTTAGCTTTTAGTGATGTGGTGTTATCTTTATCGAGTCAGGCAGAAACTTTTGGTCGTACCGCACTTGAGGCACTCTCTGTAGGGACACCTGTAGTAGGTTGGAATCGTGGTGGGGTCGCTGAAATTTTATCTCAACTCTATCCGCAAGGCTTGATTACGGTGGATGATCAAACGGCGCTATTAAATACGTTGAAAACACATATTGATACACCACAAACAGTTGCGCCCGTACAAATGTTTAGTTTAAAAGAGATGTGTGATCAGACTTTAGCGGTTTATCAACAGATCTTAAAATAAAGAAAATGTGAACAAAGAAAAATATCAACTGTCCAAATAAAGCAAACCCGAGTTCTGCATCCTGCAAAACTCGGGTCTATGAGGTTGTGCTTTCACAAGTATTCTTTTTATTTTATATTGGCTTTCCTTACCTGCATCCGATCCGTGATGCTTCCAGCGGCTTCGTCTTCCATAGTGGGATATTCCATTCCCCATTCCATTTGCCGATGAACAAAGAATAAGTCAATACGATTGACCTGACCATTCGTCAGAAGCCGAAAGCTGTGTAAGCTATTTCTTACACTTTTCTCTTAAACCAACACAAGCTAAAGACTTTTGCTACCCTTTTTATAATCACGGGCAATATCATCGGTCACGATTTTTTCTTCTTTTTCAGCCTGTTCGATCCCTTCTTGAATCGCATCTTGCGCTTCTTGTTCATCCTCCTCCGTCTGTTCCAGTTCTTCCTGAATCTGCTCAAACACCCGTCCTGTCTGTAAAACCACATACACAGGAAAATGATCTGAACCTATATGCGGCAGACGTTCCATATGCACTAAGGCAAAATCGGTACTGTGAAAAATATGATCCAGAGACCAACGTAATAAAGGATAATCGGCATGAAACGTATTGACAAAATGCCGCCCAACGCGCGGATCAAGTAAACCACTGATACGCTGAAATAATCGCGTGGTCCGCGACCATGCCACATCATTCAAATCCCCCATCACAATGCAGCTTTCATCCAGATCTTGGATTTGATCCCCTACAATCAACAGTTCAGCATCCCGTAAAGTTGAGTCTTTGGCCTCAGTAGGGCTCGGCGGTTTTGGATGTAGACAATACAGTTGCACTTGATTACCTGAGGGTAAAGTCACGCGGGTATGTATCGAGGGAATTTCATCGCTTAAGATAAATTTCACTTCGGTTTCGGTCAGTTTCAACCTGCTATACAAGTGCATGCCATATAGATTATCGAGTGGAACAGCAACACGATAAGGATAGTCTGGCTCGATCACCGAGAGTTCGTTCTGCCACGTTTGATCTGTCTCTAGCGTCAGCACTAGATCAGGCCGATGTTTCTGAATAAGTTCAACAAGTAAATGATATTGGGTATTTGGTGTCAGTACATTGGACACCATCAAGGAAATCTGCTTATCGGGATTCAATTGTGAGGTACGTACCTTTTTCACCTGCTTTTTCCAGAAAAAGGTATAAGGCAACACCATTTTTAATTGAAAAGCCAAAGCCGCAATTAAGCCCATTAAAATCAGCTCACGAGCAAAGTCCCACGCTGCATCCCAGACAATCATCAAAACAAAAGCCAGCAGACCTACCGCCAGAATTTGTAGCCGAGGGAAGTCTGCGCCACGAAACCACCATTCATCGCGTGGAATCAACGACCAAAAGGACAGCCAAATGACGATACAGGCCAGTATTTCAATCCAGATCATTTCGCCTCCTTTTATATTCTTTATTTTTTATTGATTCATAAATTTATATCAGTTTTGCATGTAACATAAACAAGATATATTACACAATATTATTGGTGTTTTCATTGTGTAGTGCTTGCAGTTATGCGCTCGTTTGATACACTCGAATCCCCTTTTATTTTTTACGCACCGAGGCAAAGTGGCATGAAAGTAGGTCTGGTCGGTTGGCGCGGGATGGTTGGTTCTGTCCTTATGCAACGTATGGTTGAAGAGAATGATTTTGCTCATTTTGAGCCATTCTATTTCTCTACCAGTAACGCAGGTGGTAAAGCGCCTACGTTTGGCGGTAAAACTGCCCCAGCACTTATGGATGCATCAGACATTAATAGTCTGAAGCAAATGGATGTCATTATTACCTGTCAAGGTGGCGATTACACAACCGAAGTGTTCCCTAAGCTTAAAGCTGAAGGTTGGAACGGTTACTGGATCGATGCGGCGTCTACCCTCCGTATGGATGACGAAGCGATCATCGTGCTTGATCCAGTTAACATGAACGTGATCAAAGACGGTTTAGTGAACGGTACTAAAACTTTCGTCGGTGGTAACTGTACCGTTTCCTTGATGTTGATGGGCTTAGGCGGTCTATTCCAAAATAACCTTGTGGAATGGGCAACTTCAATGACTTATCAAGCTGCATCAGGTGCAGGCGCGCAAAATATGCGTGAATTGATCTCAGGCATGGGTTACCTCTACAACAACACTAAAGATTTGTTGGATGATCCACGTTCTCCAATTTTAGACATCGACTCTAAAATTGCTGAATTACAACGTGGTGAAGGCTTCCCTGCTGCAAACTTCGGTGTGCCTTTAGCCGGTTCATTGATCCCATATATCGACAAACAGCTTGAAAGCGGTCAGTCGAAAGAAGAATGGAAAGGTCAGGCTGAAACCAACAAGATTTTAAGCAACCAGCAAATCGTACCAATTGATGGTCACTGTGTTCGTATCGGTGCAATGCGTTGTCACTCTCAAGCTTTAACTTTAAAGCTGAAGAAAGACGTGCCACTCGATGAAATCGAAGATATGTTACGCAGCGCGAACCAATGGGCAAAAGTGGTTCCAAATACCCGCGAAGCATCGATGACTGACCTAACTCCTGTAGCAGTCACAGGTACGTTATCTGTACCAGTAGGTCGTCTACGTAAATTAAACATGGGCAAAGAATACCTAGGTGCATTTACCGTAGGTGACCAATTACTGTGGGGTGCTGCTGAGCCTTTACGCCGTATGCTCCGAATCCTCATTGATTATAAAAATGCTTAAATATTTTTAAGCCCATGAATAAGAAGCCGATCACAATTGATCGGCTTTTTTATGTAACTATCGTGTAAGTATTTTACAATTCTGCGACAAGTCGCTAATCTATAATTTTCGCCATGCGACATATATTCGAGCTAAAGATTAAGATGACCGTATATAACAAATTAAAGATCGCCATTTTAGCCGTTATTGCTTCTCAAAATATTCATGCGATTACCATTGATCCAGTTCAAATTCAGTCAGCACCAGGGGAATTGCTGTACGCCGAGATCCAATTTCGCCATTCAGATACATCTGTGCCACTCAATGCGAGCTTGGCCAGTGCTGAAGATTTACTCAGCATGGGGGCTGGGCATCAACCACCGGGGCATCTAAACTTTTTTACCCGTCGTGATGGTGCGGGCAACGGTGTAATTACCATTACCTCTTCACGCCCAATCACAGATGCTGAACTCAACTTCATTGTGAATATTAAAGAAGGGAATGCGTCTCGCCTGCAACCGATTAAAACATCACTCAAACGTAGCAGTGCGAGCTCAAACGCGAATATTACCCGTAGCAATGAACGACCATTAGCACCCGTCATTGTGGTGAATGAAAAAGATATTGCTCTCAATTTACCGGTCAGTACGCTATATACCGCGAAACCGCCTATTTCTGCCGAAAAACCGTTGCTGCTTAGCACAAAAACTCCACCAAAACTGACGCAACTTCCTAGCTCGTCCACCCCTGTTGCAATTGAATCACCAGCGCATGTACAAAATTATTCCGTTACAACAGCGGCTCAAAACAATGCCACTGCTAGTTCAATGGTTGCATCTCAGCCAGTCAAAACATCAGCGGACTTAAAACCTGCAACCACAGCACAATCCAATGCGGGATCGACTCCAAGTCATGCATCTTCGACCACCGCATCACAAGACCCACTGGCCAAAAAATTTGCTGCAGAAATGGCTGCAAAACGTGTTGAAAACGCAGTTCATCAGGCGCCCGTTCAGGCACACACACCAAAACCTACTCCAGTTGCAGCGCCAGCTTCTGCACAATATGTAGTGCAATCGAATGAAAGTTTATGGGGAATTGCATCACGTATTGCATCGGAACAAAATCGCCCGGTGTCTGACGTAATGAAGCAAATTAAAGCCAGCAATGAACACGCGTTTATTCAAGGCGATGTGAACCGTTTACGTCGTGGTGCCGCATTAAATTTGAATGGTGCAAAGTCGTCTAAACAGCCGCCAAAAGTCTCGGCTTCTGAACTTGCAAAAACCCCATCGAATCAATCTGGCAAAGCCAAATATCGTTTAAACCAAGCTGAAATGAGTTTGGTGGCAGAGAAAGCCCAAGATTCAACTCAAGCTTCTGCCAACAGTGCCGCGGAAAAAAATAAAACATCGAACGAGTTATCATTAAAAGTTATGACAGCTCGGGAAAAAACCGTTAAATTACAGAGAAACGTAACTCAATTAGAATTGGCACTAAATCAAAAGGATCACAGAATTCAACTATTAAATGCGCGTTTGGCTCAATTGCAACAACAGTTGAAAGCTCAACAAGCAGATAAAAGAAGCCAATAAACTAAACGTTACCAATGATGAATTTTATCGGGATGAGTGCAACTTCAATCACTCTATCTCCAAGGGGTTAAAACATGCTGATTTATGTGATTCCATTAGTGATCTTAGTGATCGTTTTGGTGATTTTAAACCAACGCCAAAAAGCGCAAGAATCAGATAAACCAAAAACAACCGCCACTAAGCCCAAAAAGTCAGGTGCTTCAGCGAAAGTTGCGCCAAAGAAAACTCAGGTGGTTGAAAGTTCAGTGGTTGAAAAAAAGGCAACCACTGCATTAACTGCAGATACACGTCATAAAATTGAAAAGCTGATTGCGGAACGTAATTTTTTCTCTGCTGAGGCGCAAATCAACCAATCTTTAAAACGTGATAATTCTCAGCATGAACTGTATCTTTACCTCCTTGATATTCATATTTTGCAAAAAGATGAATTTGCCATCAGTCAGCTGTTGAGCCATATTCGCTCACTCGAATTAGATGAGATCCTCGCACAAGCTGAAGCCAAAAAAGCAGAGTTTGAAAATTCACAAAATGTAAAAGATGAGTCAATCGCGTTCATTTCACCAGTCATTGAAGAAGCACCTGTAGCCATACAAAATACTGCTGATTTTGATGCATTAATTGAAAATGCAACACCTGCGCCAGTCGAAGCAAAAGTTGAAGAAATTAAACCACTAGATTTCAACTTTAATGCTGCACCAACAATCGCAGAGGAAGCGCCTGCTCAAGACGCTAAAGTGGATGAGATTAAACCACTTGAGTTTGATTTAGGTTCAATTCAACCACCTAAAACAAACACCGTAGGCGGAAAGGTTGAAGCTCCTGTTACTGAAGAAATCAAACCTCTAGATTTTTCATTAGATTTTGCGCCAACTAGCGAAAAACCTGCTGAAGTTGCAGCAGAAGTGAAACCTGTTACTGAAAAAATTGAACCGTTAGATTTTTCATTTACCACTGAAGTTCCAGTCAAAGAAGAAACAGTTGTAGAAACACCTGCTTTAAATTTTGACCTAGGTTCATTTGATGTAGCAAAAACAGAAGAGGTTACAACACCTAGCGTCGATTTCAATTTAGATGCAGTTAATTTAGATACAGTCAACGAAAAACCAGCAACACCAGCTTCTACAGGTCTCCATTTTGATATTAGTACTGTCAGCGCACAAACAGCGCCAGCGACTGATCAAAATGATCCACTGATTCAATCCTTCCCAGAGCTGGTCAATGTGAATGAGGCTCAACTGAATCTTGATTTGGCAGCACAATATATCAAACTCGGTTTATATGAAGCGGCACGCGAAATTTTGGTAGAAAAAGAAGCTGAATTTTCAGCGGAACAACGCCAACAGGCCGATCAGTTACTGAATCAAATCGCTTCTTAAGTCAAAGCACTTTAAAATAAAGCAGTCTTCTATGGCTGCTTTTTTTATGATGAAAAAAATTGCGTTGATTTATATGGGCGGAACCTTTGGCTGTATTGGGGAACCTTTAAGTCCAATGCCTGCTGATGCATTTCTGCCAAAATTAAAACACGTGCTCCCGCTCGATATGCACATCGATTGTTTCGTTGCACCGGCTATTCGAGACAGTAGTGCCTGTACGGCACCAGATTGGCTCGCCCTAATTCAACAAATACAATCACTACAATTACAACATTACCAGCATTTCATCATCATTCACGGTACGGATACGCTCAGTTACGCCAGTGCTGTACTTGCTCAATTTATGGGACAATCCGCGCATATTGTGCTGGCCGGTAGTCAATATCCCTTATTGAACATTCAAGGCGACAATACGCGGGAATTTACCGATGCCATCGACAATTTAAATTTTGCCTTAACTTCTGTACTGAAATCCTCTGTTGGGGTGTATTTGGCATTCCACCATCAGCTTATGCATGCACAAACGGTATTAAAGGTACACACGACTGAACTGCGCGCCTTTGATGGTCTGGATGCCAATAAACAGATGAAGCCTGTTTTAACACCTTATATCGTTCAGGATGCAGACATAAATCGAAGTGCTCAATTTAATTGTATCAGTCTAATGTGGCAGCCACTCTCACCCGAATTACAATGTCAGAATCTGCGCAATCTACTTGCTGATTTACCTGATGTGATCATTTTGCAAGGTTTTGGTACAGGGAATATTGCTATCAGTACCGAACTGATCAATACATTAAAAGAAATTCAGCAGCATGGCTGTGCCATTGTACTGACTACGCAAGTCAGTTTTGGTTGCATTGACCAACGTTATGCCATCAGCGCATGGATTAAAGACAGTGGCCTATTACTGAGCAATTGCTTAGGTCATGCTGATCTGTATGCCAAATGTCTAAAAATGTATTTACAATACGGCAGCGCAGCAAATTGGGCTACGCATTGGAACGATGAAGTCATTTGAGGTAACTATGCAACGTTTTGCAATTGGGATTGAGTTTTGTGGCATGCAGTACAAAGGGTGGCAAACACAGCAACCCGGTGTACCGAGCCTACAAGAAACCATTGAAACCGTACTCAGCAAAGTTGCCAATGAGCCGATTATGCTGCATGGTGCGGGTCGTACCGATGCAGGCGTCCATGCCACCAATATGGTGGCACATTTTGACACGCATGCCATTCGTCCCATTCGTGGCTGGCTAATGGGCAGTAATAGTCAATTACCGCGTGACATTTCTATCCAATGGATTAAAGAAATGGATCAGGACTTCCATGCGCGCTTTAAAGCGCAAGCACGACGTTATCGTTATGTGGTGTATAACAATGCTCAGCGCCCTGCCTTACTACATAAGCAAGTGACCCATGTTTATGCCAAGCTAGATATAGCAAAAATGCAATTGGCCGCAGCAAAGTTTGAAGGGACACATAATTTTGAAAGTTTTCGTGCTGCAGCATGTCAGTCTAATCAACCTGTGCGCCATGTCAGTCATTGCCGTCTAATTCAACATGGTTGTTATTTAGTGCTTGATATTCAAGCGGATGGATTCTTACATCATATGGTGCGTAACATCATGGGCTGCTTGCTTGAAGTGGGTCAAGGCATGTATGACGTTGACCATATTGACGCAATTTTTGCTGCGGAAGACCGTAAAGCAGCAGGGGTAACTGCACCACCTGATGGCTTATATTTCATTCATGCAGATTATCCTGCACAGTTTGAATTACCCCAAATACCACTTGGGCCACATTGGCTGAATATGCCTGAGTGATTGATTTTCAATTACCTTTACCCCCCCTAACTCCTCCTGAAAGGAGAGGAAAATTTCTCCGGATAAAGGGAAGTTAGGAAGGAACTTTAGAAGATAAAACTTAACGCTGTTTACGTTTACGATATTCCACAGGGGTTTCATTGGTCCAGCGTTTAAAAGCACGGTAGAAGGTACTCGGTTCAGAAAAACCAGTTAAATACACAATACGTTCTACACTTTCATTGGTATTGGCCAAAAGCTTTTTCGCCAAACGGCAACGGTAATCAGACAAAATTTGCTGAAAACTGGTATTGGCCTCAGACAACTGGGTACGTAAACGACGCGGGGTAATATTCAGCTGCGCTGCCACAGTTTCCAAGGTCGTGTCACCACTTTCCAAAGTTGAACCAATGGCACGACGCACTTCACCAACCAAATCGTAACGCGCCAATTCCTGTAGTTTTTCAATTGCCAGTTGCTCATGCAATTGCAATAACTCAGGCTCTGCTTGCCACAATTGATAGTCTAAAATCGCAGGATCAAAGTACAAGCGAGTCTCATTTTGCCCCAAACTGACTGGACATTCATAGACACGGAAATATTCATCATTCGGTGCGCCTTGACTGAAATTAAAGTCAATATAAATCGGCTGAAAACGTCCTTCAGTAATAAATTTAAAGAAACGCAGCACACCCGACATCGCACACTCGGAAAAGTGACGATTGACAATATTTTCTGCCCAAGGCTGATGCCCATTGGTCAAATAGCAACGATCATCCTCAATCACCAACTTTGCATGAAAGGCATCACTGATCAGACGTTGATAGGCCAAAGCACGTTTCAAGCCTTCACCAAAATTTTCCGATGAAATGAATAAGTGCTCAATCACTTGCCCACGATACAGAGGTAAATGCTCACCCAGATGTAAACCAATATCAGGATCCTTGCTGACCTCTTCGGCAGCCACCCAAAATGCAAATTGTGCATTCAGTGGAGTTCGATCATTGGTTTCCACCTGATTTAACGCCACACCCGCTTTTGTTAAAATTTCTTCTGTTGGTAATCCTGCACGACGAATTGCTTGATACCCTAAACGCAACACAACAGATGCATCAGTTAGCTGACCCACTCCAGAACCTTCCTTGTATGTACTTCATTTATACCTAAAAAGATTGAAATTAGATTAACTGCGATTGACCAAACTGACAACAGGTCTAGCGCTTTTTTTGTAGAAAAAGTTTAACCGCTTTGTTCGCTTATTTTACTGACAGTCGATCAGTTCAAAGCCTGCGGGCGCTTGTATTCTGTAAAAAAATTGACTATAATTTGCGCCTTTCCAATTTATTCATTCAGGTAGGCTATGGCCAATAAAGAGGAACTCATCGAGTTCGAAGGCGTTGTCACCGAGACGCTTCCTAATACTATGTTTCGTGTACGTTTAGAAAACGGTCATGAAGTGACTGCTCACATTTCTGGTAAAATGCGTAAACACTATATTCGTATTTTGACTGGCGACAGTGTTAAAGTAGAAATGACACCTTATGACTTAACTAAGGGTCGTATCACTTACCGTGCACGCTAAGTTCTAGCGAAGCAAAAAAGCCACTCAAGAAGTTAATGCTGATCAGTTAAGGAAATTCGGGTTATTTATTACCCTAAATTTCCTTATATTTGGATTTAAAGTGAGCTAAATTTACGTCTTACTGACCTTATTTTTAACTTTTAAATCCTTAACTGACTGGCATTAACTCAAGAAGTGGCTTTTTTAATGTCTAGTTTTAAAATAATCATGAAAAATTGATGATAAACCGGCCTTCATTTACATCATAAAATTAAACGCCTTTACGCTAAACAACAACAAAACTTATTGATATCAAAAGACTAATCTTACGTGTTCCAACCTTATGTATTCGCACCCGATGACGAATCAAATGTAGCTCAACTTGCCCAATATACATATTCTAAATCTTGAATCTAGATACAAGTAGCCAATAGGTATCCCAGTTCAACATCATCCCATAGAAATTTGAATATTGAATGAAATACCAGCTCGAACTCCAACTATGCGACAAGCTTGCAGAGTTGATTAACGAGGTTAAGAAAGTATGTGAATGTTAAAGTCATTTTAAGATTTGGATTGATTATCCTACACTTTAACCGTGTATCAAATGACTACAGTATTATTGCTGAAAATCTGCTTAAACTAGGTTTATTTCGTGAGGAATTTACCCATGAAATTAAGCAAAATACATTTAATGCTTAAATTTGGATGTTTATCCATGTTAAGCATCATTGCATTGGCTGGCTGTACCACCACACCCACAAGTTCCGCATTTGAGCGTCAGCGCTATCTAGAATCGTTTATTGGCAAATCCAGCGAAACCATTCAATCTCAACTCAATTTAAGCCAATTGGGCTATCAAAATATCAGTCCCGGACTTCTTACGCCCAGATCGCCTAACTTATCGTGTCGCGCGTCCGATCAGCATTCCACTCCCCATGGCAGACAACCCTGCTCTCGGGCTAGGGAGCGGTTCAGCCGTACCGATTCCGAGCGGCTCAAATGGTTATGATATAAGCCTCAGTTGCCTGATTGAATTCAGCTTAAAAGACAATATCGCAACCGATGTACGCTTAACCGGTCGAACCTGTTGATTCCACGATGGTCCATATATTTTAATTAAGCATAAAAAAACGCAGCGCTGAGGCTGCGTTTTTCATTCAGTTTGAACTTAGTTCAATGCAGTCACTACCGCTTGACCCATTTCTACTGTACCAACTTTGGTACTGCCTTCAGACATAATATCGCCTGTACGTAAGCCTTGATCCAAAACCTGACCTACCGCATCTTCAATGGCTTTTGCTGCGGCTTCTTCACGGAAGGTATAACGTAGCATCATTGCTACAGACAGAATGGTTGCCAATGGGTTGGCAATGTTTTGACCTGCGATATCCGGTGCAGAACCATGACATGGCTCGTACATGCCTTTACCATTCTCATCAAGAGAAGCTGAAGGCAACATTCCGATCGAACCGGTTAGCATGGCTGCTTCATCCGACAAAATGTCACCGAACAAGTTACCAGTTACGATCACGTCAAATTGTTTCGGTGCACGTACCAATTGCATTGCCGCATTATCCACATACATGTGAGATAGGTTAATTTCTGGGTACTGCTCTTCTTTTAACGCCGTTACGGTTTGCTTCCACAGCTCCGTTACTTCAAGAACGTTAGCTTTGTCTACTGAACAGACTTTACCACCGCGCAAATTCGCCATTTCAAATGCAACTTTGGCAATACGCTTAATTTCAGACTCTGCATAAACATCCGTATTGAAACCTTGTTTTTCGCCATTTTCAAGTTCACGAATACCACGTGGCTGACCGAAGTAAATACCACCCGTTAATTCACGAACTATCAAAATATCCAAACCAGATACAATTTCAGGTTTCAAGCTTGAAGCATCCGCAAGTTGTGGATAAAGAATGGCTGGACGTAAGTTGGCAAATAAATTTAATTCTGAACGGATTTTTAACAGACCACGTTCCGGACGAATTGAACGTTCAATGCTGTCCCATTTCGGACCACCCACAGCACCTAACAAAATTGCATCAGCTTTTTTTGCTTGTGCAGCAGTCACCTCTGGATAAGGTGAGCCATGGGCATCAATCGCAGCACCACCCAATAAACCTTGTTCCCAAGTCAAACCTAAGTTGAATTTTTCGTTGACACGTGTCAGCACTTGTTCAGCAGCTTTCACGATTTCAGGGCCAATACCATCACCTGGTAAAATCAAAATATGTTTTGACATGAGTTTTTCCATTTATACGCTGGTTATTTTCCAGTCAGATTTAAAATTTCTTTTCTACAAACTCACCAAGTCCAGTCAGGACATTGTAAGGTCGGCAGAAACGTCGAATGGTTTTATTGCCTTGCTTTAGGTCAACACAGAGCGGATCAGGCGCAGATTTATCCAACAGGCTGCCCTTATTTTTCGATCTGTCACGGTACATGTTAAAACTGTACTTTTGCTTCGACCTAAAATTGTGAATCACATGCAAGCTTTCCGCTTTATCCGGTGAAATTGGATAAAAACGAATCACTACTTCATGCTGACCCGGAGGCACAGATAAATACACGGGATTTGGCTCAGAAAGCGATTGCCCATTTAAACGGACAATCCCTGCTTTTATGGCAGCACGTTGGACTTTGTGACGTATTGCATCAACGATAATCAATTGATCCAAACGTTCAAACTCACAATTTTCTGTGCCTGCACAATAAATTAAGGCATTATTTTTGGTGCTTTCTGTTTCCTTCACATTTTTAATGCGTTTCGTGTCTATTGTTTGGCACGCAGTCAGTGATGCAAGCATCACTCCTGTTATAAGCAGCTGACCGAAGAACTTTCCCATTTTTCGAACCCAACCTGATAATTACTGGCGAACGTACAAATTTTGTTTCGCCTGATATTAACAAGACTTCAGCATTACTACCAAGAAGTTCTTCGACCAAACTGGCTTAAGCTTTAATTTCAGCAAAGACCCAAGGGCGCGCTGCTTTGGTTTTTTCTTCATAAGCACGAATATCATCTGCAGCTTGTAAAGTTAAACCAATATCATCTAAGCCATTCAATAAACAGTGTTTACGGAATGGATCGACTTCAAATTTAAAGGCTTCGCCCGATGGGGTACGCACTTCTTGCGCATCCAAATCAATGGTTAGTTGATAGCCTTCCGTTGCTGCACATTCTTTAAATAATTGATCAACAATCTCTTCAGATAAAATCACTGGCAACATGCCGTTTTTAAAGCTGTTGTTAAAGAAAATATCGGCATAACTTGGTGCAATTACAGTGCGGAAACCGTATTCATTTAAGGCCCAGGGTGCATGTTCACGGCTTGAACCACAACCGAAGTTTGCACGTGAGATTAAAATACTCGCACCTTGATAACGTGCTTGGTTCAAAACAAAATCAGGATTTTTAGGACGTTTTGAAATATCTTGCCCTAAATAACCTTCATCTAAATAACGTAATTCATCAAATAAGTTGTCGCCAAAACCGGTGCGCTTGATTGATTTCAAAAACTGTTTTGGAATGATTAAATCTGTATCGACATTGGCACGGTCTAAGGGTGCAACGATACCTTGTTCAACGGTATATTTTTTCATGGTCTTTGCTCCTATTAGCCGATCTTAAAATGTACGCACATCAACAAAATGACCTGCAATCGCTGCTGCTGCCGCCATCGCTGGGCTAACCAAATGCGTACGTCCGCCATTGCCTTGACGACCTTCGAAGTTACGGTTCGACGTTGAAGCACAGTGCTCGCCCGGCTGCAATTTGTCGGCATTCATTGCCAAGCACATTGAACAACCCGGTTCACGCCATTCAAAACCTGCTTCGATTAAAATTTTGTCTAAGCCTTCTGCTTCCGCTTGTGCTTTCACCAAACCAGAACCCGGCACGACCATCGCCTGTTTAATACTTGCCGCCACTTTTTTGCCTTTGGCAATTTCAGCAGCCGCGCGAATATCTTCAATACGTGAGTTGGTACATGAACCAATAAATACACGATCTAACTGAATATCTGCCAATGCCTGACCCGCAGTTAAACCCATATATTGATACGCACGTGTCCAATCATTACGCTGCACGTCATCTTTGGCTTGTTCTAAGGTTGGTACAGCCTGTGAAACAGGAATGACCATTTCAGGTGAAGTTCCCCAAGACACTTGCGGCTCAATCTCTTCACCTTGCAACACTACGACCGTATCAAAGTGTGCACCATCATCTGAATGCAAGGTATTCCAATAAGCAACCGCGGCATCCCATTGCTCACCTTTTGGTGCATAAGGGCGGCCTTTTACGTATTCAATGGTTTTGTCATCCACAGCCACCATACCGACACGCGCGCCGCCTTCAATCGCCATGTTGCAGACTGTCATACGGCCTTCGATCGACATATCACGGAATACTTGGCCGCCAAATTCAATCGCATGACCCGTACCGCCCGCTGTGCCAATTTTGCCAATAATGGCCAAAACCACATCTTTCGGGGTGACACCTTGACCCAACTTTCCGTCTACGCGCACCAACATATTTTTCATTTTCTTTTGAACTAAGCATTGGGTTGCCAATACGTGTTCAACTTCTGATGTCCCAATCCCATGCGCCAAGCAGCCAAATGCACCATGTGTCGCGGTATGTGAATCACCGCACACCACCGTCATGCCCGGTAAAGTTAAACCTTGCTCAGGCCCAACCACGTGTGCAATCCCTTGACGTACATCATTAATGTCAAACTGCACCACATTAAAAGTTTTACAGTTATCGTCTAAAGTTTGTACCTGAATGCGCGACGTATCATCTTCAATCCCCGCAATGCCTTCAGAGCGTTCTTTTTTAGAGGTCGGCACGTTATGGTCAGGTGTTGCTACGTTAGCACTTAAACGCCAAGGTTTGCGACCCGCAAGCTGAAGCCCCTCAAATGCTTGTGGTGAAGTTACTTCATGCAATAAATGACGGTCGATATACAATAATGAAGAGCCATCATCTCGTTGTTTTACTAAATGGTCATCCCACAATTTGTCGTATAAGGTTTTTTTAGTTTGGATTTCTGCTTTTGGGGTTTCGCCTGCCATGTCGATATGCTCCACTGGACTGGGTAAATTCTTTCGTTAAATCGATTATAACCACGTATTCACATAAATCTAATTTATCATTTTTATTAGTTCAAAAACTTATAGGAATGAAATTTTAAAGTGGATACTTTGGTTTTTTCAGCCCTATTGAGCAGGATAAGAATCACCTCAATGTCGCGTTGAAACTCGATATTGACACTGGTTTTTAGTTTAAATCATGTCTGTTACTCGACTATTTTATGTCTTAATTCAAAAATTCAATATTCAGCAATTGAATTTTCTCTTTTACAACGCAAATAAGAATCATTATTATTAAACTAAACCAAAATGTATTGAATTCACAAGGAGCATTTTCATGGTACATATCAATCAATTTGTGATGAACAATCAGCGTATGTTCAAAAAAACCTTAAGTTACTACATCATGCATATTACGGTGGCAATGTTGGTCGGTTATTTTGTGACGGGTAGTCTTGCGATGGCTATTACCTTGAGTTTGTTGGAACCGACCGTACAAGCTTTTGCCTTCTTCTTTCATGAAAAAGTATGGGAAAAGAAAGATAAAGCTGCTCAGAATAAAATCTCCGCTTAAAATTTGCTTTTTTTGCTCCTTGTAGAAAAACCACCGTAAAGGTGGTTTTATGCTTTAAATGCTCAAATAAATCCTGCCATTTCACTGGCCATTATCCTAGGTCTAACTGTAACTCAATCCATGCATTGATATAGCGGAGACCATGGCTATTTCTGCTCTGCCATCAGCTTTTCATTTGTATGCACCAATTGTTCGATCGCCAGAATTAACTGGTTTTTTGCGGCATTACATTCTGCCGCGGCACGGTTTTCATCATCTTCATCATCGGCAAGTTCATACACGGCACAACGTTTCTCGACCGTACCTTCAAAAATATCGAGCAGATTTTTAATATGTTTAGGCTCTAGACTAGCAGATTTATACTTAATTTTATCTAATGATGTTCCACAACTCAGTTGCTAACTCATTAGGT
>NZ_JBLZXR010000035.1:0-44320 GCF_050285345.1 Acinetobacter sp. | reverse complement strand
GCCCGCTAGCTATCAGCCCGCTCAAGAGATATTTGTATGACAACTATTATCAAGCAAGATGACTTGATCACATCGGTTAAAGATGCGCTTCAGTTCATTTCTTACTATCACCCTCAAGACTTCATCCAAGCGATGAGTCGTGCGTATGACCGTGAAGAAAACAAAGCGGCTAAAGATGCGATCGCGCAAATCTTAATTAACTCTCGTATGTGTGCAGAAGGACATCGTCCAATCTGCCAAGATACCGGTATTGTAAACGTATTCGTTGAAGTGGGCATGGACGTTAAATTTGATTTAACGATGAGCTTAGACGACGCGATTAACGAAGGTGTACGTCAAGGTTATTTAGAAAATTCAAATATCCTTCGTGCATCTGTACTTGCTGACCCTGCTTTCGGTCGTAAGAACACCAAAGACAACACCCCTGCTGTGATCTATCACAAACTTGTTCCGGGTAACAAAGTTGATATCACCGTTGCTGCAAAGGGTGGCGGTTCAGAAAACAAATCTAAATTGGCAATGCTCAACCCATCTGACTCAATCGTAGATTGGGTACTTAAAACTGTTCCGACGATGGGTGCAGGCTGGTGTCCTCCTGGTATGTTAGGTATCGGTATTGGTGGTACTGCTGAAAAAGCCATGATGCTTGCTAAAGAAGCATTAATGGAAGAATTGGACATGGACGAATTGCTTCGTCGTGGCCCACAAAGCAAACTTGAAGAACTTCGTATCGAAATTTTCGAAAAAGTAAATGCTTTAGGAATTGGTGCTCAAGGTCTTGGTGGTCTAACTACAGTTCTCGACATCAAAATCAAAGATTACCCATGTCACGCTGCGGGCAAACCAGTTGGTATGATTCCGAACTGTGCTGCAACACGTCACGCACACTTCACTCTAGATGGTTCAGGTGTTGCTCACATTATCGCCCCTAGCCTTGATGACTACCCTGAAGTTACTTGGGATTCTTCATCTTCTAAACGTGTTGACCTTGATAACATCACACAAGAAGAAATGAACTCATGGCAACCAGGCGACACGCTGCTACTTAACGGTACAATCTATACAGGTCGTGACGCTGCGCACAAACGTATGGTGGACATGTTAAACAAAGGTGAAGAACTTCCTGTCGACCTTAAAGGTAAATTCATTTACTACGTTGGTCCTGTTGATCCTGTCGGTGATGAAGTAGTTGGTCCTGCTGGCCCAACAACTGCAACACGTATGGATAAATTCACACGTCAAGTGCTTGAATCGACTGGTCTTTATGGCATGATCGGTAAAGCAGACCGTGGTCCTGCTGCCGTTGAAGCGATTAAAGATAACCAAGCAACTTACTTGATGGCTGTTGGTGGTGCTGCGTACCTCGTATCAAAAGCGATCCGTGAAGCTGAAGTTGTAGCATTTGCTGACCTAGGTATGGAAGCAATCTACAAATTTGTCGTAAAAGATATGCCAGTATCTGTTGCTGTAGACGTAAACGGTACTTCGGTACACGCGACTGCACCAAAAATCTGGCAAGCAAAAATTGGTAAAATTCCAGTAGTAGACGCTGCTGCGGGTTAATTTCACCACAATAAAAGAGCACCCTTATTGGGTGCTTTTTTATTGTTTATACAACCAGATCATAGATAAATTTAAAATTTTATTTCAACCATTTACCATGTCAGTGGATTCCATAACTTAAAAGGTTTGGTCAATTGAACGTCCTCAGCAGGATCATAATCTGGTGCTTTTAACTTTTGCACACTCCTATGCACCTTCCCTGAATTTTGATCTTCTGCGACAAAGTTAAAACTATTGGATTTTAATTCAGTAAATGCAATTTCATTGCGTCCAACTTTTTCTGGCATCAGTAAGATAGGACCAGATACACTACGTTTACTGGCTAAATTTTCTTCATCATATTTAATAAAATAAGACTGCCTAGCTTCAACCTCGAAATCTAAATATTTCGGTTTCTGAAAATGATTAATCCCCAATGGCCGACTGCTTGAAAGACGATAGTTACCAGCAGGCAACTCCACCCAATAATAATGATTATTCAATAAACTCGGAATCCGCTCACCATTTAAGAATAGGCTGCTGGCAACAATTTCCTGTCGATTCCATTTTGAATCTGGACGGTATAAATACACCACAGCAGCCTGATCATGCTGTGGTTTGATTTCCTGAAAATATTGACCGTGCTTTTGATTGACCCAACCACCAATCGTAAACATCCCCAAACGATATTGTTCGATATGCCCCGGTACACTTGCGGGGTCCACCGGTTTAAGTGTTGAAGCCAACTGAGTATTTTCAATTGAAGATTTTCCATGGCAACCCAATAAAGCTAGGCTGCTTAAAAGTAGAATTAAGACTCCACGCATGATTATCCCTCACTGCGTCTTTTTTATTTTAGATCTTTTGTTTTAAGTTTTAGCTTTCAGGCATCCACGCCATCTTGCTGAGATTAACATTGCATTTTTATTTTTGGCAATAAAAAACGTGTGCAAACTCTCGATTTACACACGTTTCAGACGAACAGCGATTAGGCAGATTTAGAGTTTACAACTTTCAAATCTGACTTAGGCGCTACTGCTTCTTCTTTTTTTGGCTGACGCTCTGCTTTAAATTCTGGTGCTGCTTCACCATTAATCACAGCTTCATTCACTACTACTGTCCCTACATCATTACGACTTGGTAAGTCGTACATAGTTTCAAGTAATGAATTTTCCAAAATTGAACGCAAACCACGTGCACCAGTATTACGATCCAAGGCTTTTTTCGCCACAGCGCGCAGTGCTGAATCTTCAAAGACTAAGTCGACATTTTCCATATCGAATAAGTATTGATATTGACGAGTTAATGCATTTTTCGGTTCAGTCAGAATCTGCATCAACGCTTCTTCATCCAACTCATCCAAGGTTGCGATCACCGGCAAACGACCAATAAATTCTGGAATCAAACCAAATTTTACAAGGTCAGCTGCTTCAACTTGACGAAACAAGTCAGACAACTTTTTGGTTTCATCTTTTTTACGTACTTCTGCAGTAAAGCCAATACCACCTTTTTCCTGACGTTGTTGCACGATTTTCTCTAAACCAGAGAAAGCACCGCCACAAATAAACAGGATATTCGAGGTATCAATTTGAATGAACTCTTGCTGCGGATGCTTACGACCACCTTGGGGTGGAATCGATGCAACCGTACCTTCGATCATTTTCAATAAGGCTTGCTGAACACCTTCACCCGACACATCACGCGTAATCGATGGGTTTTCAGACTTACGAGTAATCTTATCGATCTCATCGATATAGATAATGCCTTTTTGCGCTTTTTCGACATCGTAGTCTGCTTTTTGAAGCAGTTTCTGAACAATGTTCTCAACATCTTCACCGACATAACCCGCTTCCGTGAGTGTTGTCGCATCAGCCATTGCAAAAGGCACATCAAGCAAACGAGCAAGGGTTTGCGCAAGTAAGGTTTTACCTGAACCTGTTGGTCCAACCAACATAATGTTACTTTTTGAAAGCTCAATACCATCTTCAGGTTTTTTACCCGTTGTACCGACTTTTAAGCGTTTATAGTGGTTATAAACGGCAACAGACAAGGTTTTCTTCGCGATATCTTGCCCAATGACATATTGGTCAAGTGCAGCACGAATTTCATGGGGCTTGGGTAAAGGACGAGTTGCCCAGTCATTTGATTCAACTTGCTGACTGGTCTGAACTAGGTCAAGACATACGTCCACACACTCATTACAGATGTACGCGTCCTCACCTGCAATCAGTTTCCCGACTTCAGACTGCGTTTTACCGCAAAATGAACAATGCTTTTGTCCTTGAGGATGTTCGGACATATTCACTCCAATAATTAATTCTTTAAAACTTATGGGCGTTTAGATAAAACTTCGTCCACAAGACCGTATTCTTTTGCAGCTTGCGCTGTCATAAAGTTGTCACGGTCAGTATCTCGAGCAACAGTTTCGTAGTCTTGACCGCTATGCTCTGCCATTAAACGGTTTAAACGTTCTTTAATGAATAGAATTTCACGTGCATGAATTTCGATGTCCGATGCTTGACCACGGAAACCACCCAGTGGTTGGTGAATCATGACACGGGCATTTTCAAGACAGTAACGTTTACCTTTTGCACCTGCATTGAGTAAGAACGCACCCATAGAGGCTGCTTGTCCCATACAGTAGGTGACAACATCAGGCTTAATGAATTGCATGGTATCGTAAATTGCCATACCTGCAGTCACTGAACCACCTGGTGAGTTGATATATAAATGAATATCTTTATCTGGGTTTTCTGCTTCTAAAAACAACATTTGCGCAACAATTAAGTTAGCCATGTTGTCTTCAACTTCACCGGTTAAAAAAATCACACGTTCACGCAAAAGGCGTGAGTAAATATCAAAAGAACGCTCGCCACGAGAAGATTGCTCAACCACCATGGGTACTAGTGCGTTTTCAATTGTTGGAACATACATACTTTATTTATTCCTAAATTTTTCTGACTCAACTCATAAATCACAATATGAGGGATATTTGTCAAAATTGCAAAAGTTTCCCAATTAAATAACAGATATTTTTTTCATAAGCATTGTGAAATCAGGACAACTTATTTGGGGACGAATTCCGATAAAAAAAGGCGCTTAACGCGCCTTTTTTTTGAAAGCTAAGAATTAGCCTTGTTGACGAGCTTGTTGCTCTTTCAATAAATCTTCATAACTAACTTGAGTATCAGTGACTTTAGCTGAACCCAAGATGAAGTCTACAACTTGGTCTTCTAAAATTACTGATTCGATTTGAGCGCGTTGCTGTTTATCGTTGTTGAAGTATTCGATTACTTCTTTAGGATCTTCATAAGAAGAAGCCATGTCTTCGATGTATGCATCAACACGTGCAGCATCAACTTCTAGTTTAGCGTCAGCCAATACTTTGCTCACCAATACGCCAAGTTTCACTGATTTTTCAGCTTGCTCTTTGAACAGGTCATCTGGAAGCATGCTTGAATCAAACGCTTTAGCGCCTTGAGCACCAAACTGTTGAGTGAACTGTTGGATCATTTGTTGACGTTGACGGTCAATTTCTTGAGCAACCATTGCTTCTGGAAGTTCAACTTCGTTCGCTGCTACAAGCGCATCAAAAGTTGCACCTTTCACTTGGTTACGAAGACCGTTTTTCACTTCACGTTCCATGTTGTTACGAACGTCAGCTTTAAGTTTTTCAATGCCTTCTTCTTCAGTTAGACCGAAGATTTTTAAGAATTCAGCATCAACTTCTGGAAGCTTTTGTTTTTCAACAAGCTTAACAGTGATTTTGAATTGAGCAGCTTTACCCGCTAAGTTTTCAGCTTGGTAGTCTTCTGGGAAAGTTACATCGATAACTTTCTCTTCGCCTTTCTTCATACCAACGATGCCGTCTTCGAAGCCAGGGATCATACGACCAGAACCTAGAACAAGTTGGAAGTCTTCAGCAGCGCCGCCTTCAAACTTCTCACCGTCAACAGTACCTTCGAAATCGAAAGTTACTTGCATGTCTTTTTTAGCCATGCCTTTTGTTTCAGTCCAAGAAGCACGTTGTTTTTGAAGATTTTCAATCATCTTCTCAACGTCTTTGTCGTCAACAGAAGTTGCTTTACGTTCAACTTCAAGACCTTCAAACTTCACTTCAACTTCTGGATAAACTTCTACAGTTGCTTCATAAACTAAAGCATCATCTTTCATTTCAGTTTTTTCAATGTTTGGCATGCCAACAGCATTGATTTTTTCTTGTTGGATTGCTTCGAATACTGTGTCACGAATGATGTCGTTAACCACTTCTTGGTAAATACCCGCGCCATATTCACGACGAACAACGTTTACAGGCACTTTACCCGGACGGAAGCCGTTGATCTTCACAGTTTTGGCAGTGCGTTTCAAGCGAGCTTCAAACTGCTCGTTAATACGGCTCGTCGGTACAGATACATTTAAACGACGGGCAACGCCCGAAACCGCTTCAGAAGTTACTTGCATGGCTTCCTCGATATTTTGTTAATAAAACAATTTAAAAAAAAGTGCCACATTATATGACAACAATTCAAGATATACAAAAAAGGATTATAACACCATAAATTCAAGCTTTGCTGTCCTTATTCTTTTTAGGTATTTGCGGTAACTTCAAAAGAAATATTAATTATTTCCCCTAAGCATTATTGCAAATGATAAGCTTTCTCATTATTATTCTTAACGTTAATTTTTTAATTTATTTTCATATATTTATCTTATCCATATTTGGAATTTTTTTTATGAGTAATTTTAATCTCAACCCACTTTCTGCTGCTTTAATTGGGGCAATAGCAACTATCACAGGTTTTGCCCATGCTGAAACTGATAGTGCTCAAGTACAACAAATGGAAACCATTGTTGTTTCTGCTGCCGGCTTTGAACAAAAAATTAAGAATGCACCTGCTTCAATTACCGTAATTACAGCTGAAGACTTAAAAAATAAACGAATCACATCCGTTGCAGACGCATTAAGTGATGTAGAAGGTATTGATATTAGTCCTACAGCAGGGAAAACCGGCGGATTAAATATTCGTATTCGTGGTATGGACGCCGAATATACTTTGGTTTTAATTGATGGACGCCGACAAAATAGTACAGGTGACATTGCCCCTAACGGATTTGGTGAATCGAATAATAGTTTTATTCCACCCGTTTCTGCGATTCAACGCATCGAAGTCATCCGCGGACCAGCTTCCACTTTATATGGCTCTGATGCAATTGGTGGTGTAGTCAACATCATTACCAAAAAAGTTTCACCAGAATGGACAGGTTCAGTCACTTTAGAAGGCACAGTACTGCCAAACCACTCAGACTTTGGTAACCAACGCGCTGTCGACGCATTTTTAACAGGGCCGATTATTCAAGATTTATTGGGTTTACAAATCCGTGCACGTAAAGCGGAACGTGATCAATCAGATTTAATACGTAGTGATGACGATGATACTGGCACTGAACTCAGTGGCGGAAATAGCCCAACTAAATCAGATCTAGAAACTATCGGTGCTCGCTTAACCCTGACACCGCACAGCGATCATGATATTTCAGTTGAATATGAAAAAACTGAACAATGGTATGACAATAGCAAAGGTCAATTAGGTACTCTTGGCGCGAATGGCGGTTATGGTAATGCTCAAGAATACAACCGTGAGAAAATGATCCTCGCGCATACTTGGAATAATGCAATTGGTAAACTTGAGTCAAGTATTATCAATACTCAAACAGAAACGGTTGGACGTTTAATTCCTGCACGTGCACAAGGGATGTCAACCGCCATGACTCCTCGTGTATTAGAAAGTGAAGATACAATTTTTGATACTAAATTTACCACTCAATATTTTGATGACCACAGTATTACTTTGGGCAGTCAATGGTGGGAAGCCAGTATCAGTGATGGTTTACGTGTAAAAAAAGAAGTTGCTTTTGAGCAATTGGGTTTATTTGCCGAAGATACTTGGTCGCTAAACGACAATCTTGCATTAACACTTGGTCTTCGTTATGACGACCACGATACGTTTGGTGACTTTTGGACGCCACGTGCATATTTGGTCTGGAATGCACATGAAAACTGGACGTTCAAAGGTGGATATAGTGAGGGTTATAAAGCTCCACGTTTGGAACGCTTAACTGACGGTGTGGTCAATGTCAGTGGTCAGGGGCGTACGCCAACTTTTGGTAACCCAAATCTAAAACCTGAAACCAGCAAAAACTTTGAGTTTGGTACATATTTCTCTACCAATCATAATTTTGACTTCAATATTACGGCTTTCTTTAGCCAAATCGAAGATAAAATCATGACGGGTAATAAGGAAATTAGCTGTAATACTGATAACACAACGACTTCGGGTATTAATTGGTCTAAAGCGGATTGTGAGGCTTTCATGGCATCAGTTGGAACGCCATGGGTGATGGATTATAACCGTGGTACACCAGATTCATGGAATGTGACTCGTCCTGTGAATGCCGAAGAAGCTGAAGTCTATGGTATAGAAGCTGGTTTAAATTGGGCATTTGCTGATAATTGGAAATTTGGACTGAACTACACGTGGACTGAAACTGAAATTAAAGATAGTAGTTTAGGCAATCCTGTACTTAATGACACACCAGAACATATGGTCAATGCTTCGCTTAAATGGCAAGCTGCTGACTTTGTGAATTTATGGGCACGTGGTGAATATCGAAGTGAACGTGCACGTTTCACCTCAACCTATGACAATCTAACTGCAGCGAATCAACAGGTTTATGATGCCCTAGGCGACTACAAGGAATACGCATTATTACATGTCGGTTCAAACTTTAATGTCACGCCGAACTGGGATATTGGTGTTGCTCTGTACAACGTCTTTGATAAAGACTTTAACGACTATGAGAAAGTCGCAAATAGCTATTACAACCGTTATAGCAATACTCAAGAAGGCCGCCGTGTCCAATTAAGTACTACTTTTAAGTTCTAAAGTTAATCTGCTAAATAAATAACCTGCTTCGGCAGGTTTTTTACATCAACAATTTACGATTTATTCTTATTTAATTCACAATCATGTCTATATTCATAATCTCAATCAAACAAACAAACATAACTTATTTTTTCAATATTCAATAAAAACATTAGCTTAATTTTAGTTTGTTATATCATTACATTAAATACTACTATCACATTTTAATTATTCATCGTGATTTACAATCGTATAAAGATGAAAGAACAAATAAGAATCATTATTATTCGCATACAAATTCATTATTCCAAATCAGGTTTGAAATGGCCTTCATCAAAACACGTAAGAAAATTGTTTCTTCAGCAATTGCTTCGTCACTTTCCGTTATTGCTGTAAATGCAATCGCACAAGATCAAGTCACTCAACTTCCAACTATTAGCCAAGAAGTTGCTGCTGAAAAGGCGCCGAGCTTTAAAGTTGATAAATCAGCAAGTTCAAAATTTGTTGCCCCGCTCCTTGATACACCAAAATCTGTTTCAGTAATCTCAAAACAACTATTAGAAGACACTCAAGTCACTACACTTGCAGATGCTCTTCGTACTGTACCTGGGATTACATTAGGTGCAGGTGAAGGTGGTAACCCAAATGGTGACCGTCCATTTATCCGTGGCTATAACACTGAAAGTTCGATGTATATCGATGGTGTGCGCAACTCAACATCACAAAACCGTGAAATGTTTGCTGTAGAACAAGTTGAAGTCACTAAAGGTTCAGCATCTGCAATGGGCGGTGCAGGCACTGTTGGTGGTAGCATCAACATGATCTCAAAAGTGGCAAAAAAAGGTGACTTTTTAGAAGGTTCTGTTGCAGGCGGTACAGATAACTATCAGCGTATTACACTTGATGGTAACAAAGATTTTGGCAATGGAATCGCGGCTCGTGTCGCTGTGATGGGACATCACAATGAAAAAGCGGGTCAAGATGATGGTGCCGAATATAAACGTGCAGGTATCGCACCAAGTATTACTTTTGGTTTAGACACCCCTACTCGCGCAACTTTAAGCTATTACTACTTAAAATCGGATGATACACCTGATTCAGGTATTCCTTACTGGGATGCTGGTTTAGGTAAACCCCAAGGTAAACCTGCCGATGTTAAACAAGGAACCTATTATGGTTGGAAAGACCGTGACTTCCAAAAACAGGAAAACCAAGCAGGTACAATCAAGTTAGAACATGATTTAACTGATAACTTGACCCTTACGAACACTGCGATGTACAGCAAATCTAAAAATGATTACGTGTGGACGAACCCAGATGACTCAAAAGGTAATGTAGCAAATGGCAAAGTTTGGCATCGTCTAAATTCAGCAATTACCGATAGCGATACCTTTACTGACCAATTGGCATTAACAGGTAAGTTTAACACTGGTGCAATTAAACACAGCTTTAATGCTGGTGCTGAATATAGTAAGCAAGAAACCGATAAAGGTGGCTATAACATCATCGATAAAAATGGCAAAGTGTCGACTACAGGCTTCTTTAGTGACTGTTCTGATCTTTCAACCAATTGGTGTACTTCTCTCAACAATCCAACTCAAAAACCATTCTTAGATCGTTTAGAAGCACGTCAAGATTTTGATGCCACTGTGGAAAGTACTTCGGTTTATCTCTTAGATAGCATTGAATTTACACCAAAATGGCTACTTGATTTAGGTGTACGTTGGGACAAGTTTGAAGCAGAACAAAACTTCCGTGCAACTTCTTCTGCTGCGGCATTTACAGCCAACAATGATTCAGACTTTTTCACTTACCAAGCAGGTGTCACATTTAAACCTGTTGAAAATGGTTCGATCTATGCAAGTTATGCAACATCTGCAAGTCCAGTTGGGTTAAATGCAGGTTGGGGTGATAACAGCGAAACCATCAATGCAAATAACCAAATGATTGATCCTGAAGAAGCACAAACTTTTGAGTTAGGCACAAAATGGGATGTATTAGATGATCGTTTGAATTTAACCGCTGCGATCTTCCGTACTGAAAAACAAAATACACGCGTACAACTTGACCCAACAACATATGCCAATGTGGGTGAAAGCAAAGTTGATGGTGTTGAACTTAGCATGAATGGTAAAATTACAGATAAGTGGGATATATCTGCTGGATATACTTATCTTGACAGTGAATTAACCAAAAATGGTAAATCTTGCCGTGGTTCAGGTGCATCAGCGACATGTACTGACAACAGCATTTACAATGGCAATCAAATGCCAAACGTACCTAAACAAGCAGCAACTTTATGGACAACTTATAAAGTATTACCACAGTTAACGCTTGGTGGTGGTGCTGTTTACTCTGACAAAGTGTATGGTGATGTTGCAAACATTAAATGGGCCCCATCTTATGTCCGTTATGATGCAATGGCACGCTACGATGTAAATAAACAAGTAAATGTTCAATTAAACGTGAACAACTTGTCTGATAAACGTTATTTCACCAAAGCTTATGCATCTCACTATGCAACTGAAGCTGAAGGCCGTAGTGCGGTATTGTCTTTAAACTTCAAATACTAATTTATGCTAAAAGCCATAAATTAATTATGGGTTTGGTTTAAATAAGATAAAATAGCCTCTAAGATTAGAGGCTATTTTCCATTCAATACACATTACAAACTTGTTCATCCATATTTCAAGGTGTTGAAATGATCCATCACATTCCAAACGTACTGAGTCAAGAACAAGTCGCCTACTTTCGTGCTGAAATGGCCAAAGTAGAATGGATAGATGGTCAAAAAACCACAGGTTCACTGGCTAAAAATGTAAAGAACAATCAACAATTGGATGTCGAGCATCCACTATCGCAGCATTTGGGCGATATTATTTTGCATGCATTGTCACAACATGCACTATTTACCTCGGCGGCACTGCCTTTACATATCCTGCCACCTTATTTTAATCGTTATGAAAATGGCGAAACCTTTGGTTTTCATGTCGATAATGCAATCCGCTGGATGCCGAGTTCAACGCAACGCATCCGTACCGATTTATCCTGCACCATTTTCCTCAGTGAGCCAGAAGAATATGAAGGCGGTGAACTTGTAGTGGAAGACACGTATGGTTATCACGAAGTCAAACTGCCGGCGGGTGATTTAATTTTGTATCCGTCTACCAGTGTACATGAAGTCACGCCTGTTACTTCAGGTTGCCGTACCGCCTCATTTTTTTGGCTGCAAAGCATGATTCGTGAAGATGCGAATCGTCATATGCTATTCAATCTTGATCAAAGCATTCAAAATTTACGCATGCAGCTCGGCGATGCGCACGCAGAAGTCGTGAAACTCACTAGCCTATATCATAATCTGCTGCGTAAATGGGCTGAAATCTAAGCGTCAAAAACAAAATACAAGGATGCATTGGGCTTGCTATGACTGATCAAAATATTCTGCCTCCATTGACTCAAATTCCCGCCTACTTACAAACCGTGGCGGATTATGAGGTCGAAGCACAAAAGCATCTTTCGGATATGGTGTGGCAGTATCTGCAAGGTGGTTCCATGGATGAGCACAGTGTCCGTGACAATCTTGCACAATTTGCTCAAATTCATTTATTGCCGCGTATGCTCAAAGATTTAACTCAAGGCCATACTGCGATTGAAATTTTGGGGCAAACTTTCCCACATCCAATTTTTGTCGCTCCGATTGGCCATCAGCAACAGTTTCACCCTGAAGCAGAAGCTGCAACTGCACTGGCAGCCGAAGTTTTGGGTAGCAATATGATTCTCAGCACCTTTAGCAATACTGATATGCGTATGCTCAAACAAGAAAATCCTTACAAATGGTTTCAACTGTATTGGCAAGGTACGCGGGAAAAATCCTTGGCCTTGGTTCAAATGGCCGAAGCACAGCATTTCAAAGCAATTGTTGTGACCATTGATTCGCCACATACCGGGATTCGAGATCGAGAACGTCGAGTATTTTTTCATTTACCCGAAGGCATGCAGCATCCTCACACCCCTACCCATATTCCTTTGCCAGCGTTAAATCAAGGCGATCATCCGGTTTTTCATGGTCTGATGAAAATTGCGCCCACTTGGGAGGATATTGCTTGGCTGAGCGAACAGACGTCGTTACCGATTATCCTCAAAGGCATAGTCAATCCACATGATGCCCAACTCGCTCTACAACATGGAGTGCAAGGCATTATTGTATCCAATCATGGTGGACGGGTGCTCGATGGCTGCATTCCTCCTTTAACTGCGTTGCAACTGATTAAAAAAGTAGTGCCGACTGATTTTCCAGTTCTCTATGATGGTGGGATCCGTCGCGGCTCCGATATTTTTAAAGCGATTGCTCTGGGCGCATCGGCCGTTTTGGTCGGTCGTCCATGCATTTATGGTTTAGCCACCGCAGGCGCTTTAGGCGTAGCGCATGTACTGAAAATTTTAAAGGAAGAATTTGAGATTACGATGGCTTTAATGGGAACGGCTACCGTAAGCGAAATCACGACAGATTATATTTTTCAAAAATAGCGTTTTTATAGAAAAATATTTTCCATAAACAAGCACCCAACGCAAAAATAGGAAAATATTTCCGGAATACTTAGACTAATATTTAGTTATAGATTTACAAGTCAAACGGTAAAGCTAAGTCATGTGAATCCTAAAGGATTTATTGCGACTTTCGACTAAAGACTCCGAAATGAAACTTGTAAATGGTTAGAATAGACACAATCTATATAAGTAGTACCTTGCCGTTTATCCACGACATTTAGCTGATGGTGCTATAAGGAGTTTTCACATGATGTTGGCAGATCCAAGCAAAAAATATCGTCGCATGTACCAACGTGTCGACTTACCAGACCGTCAATGGCCGAACAATGAAATCAATAAAGCGCCAATCTGGATGAGTACCGACTTACGTGACGGTAACCAAGCGATCTTTGAGCCAATGAACATTGAACAAAAGTTCAAAATGTTCCAAATGCTTGTGAAAATTGGTTTCAAACATATTGAAATCGGTTTCCCTTCTGCATCGCAAATCGACTTCGACTTTACCCGTTTGCTGATTGAAGGCGGTCATATCCCAGATGACGTTTACATCGAAGTTTTGGTTCAAGCGCGTGACCATTTGATTCAGCGTACTTTTGAATCATTGCAAGGTGCGAAACGTGCCATCGTGCATATTTACAACTCAAACTCTCCAACATTCCGTAATAAAGTGTTGAATGTGGATGTTGCAGGCGCGAAACAATTGGCGATCAATGCAGCAACCAAAGTCAAAGAATATGCAGCAAAACAGCCTGAAACAGAATTTGTTTTCCAATACAGCCCTGAATGTTTCTCTGCAACAGAATTAGAAGTCGCAAAAGATGTCTGTGATGCTGTAACTGAAATTTGGGAAGCATCACCAGAAAACAAAGTGATCTTGAACTTGCCTGCAACGGTTGAAGTATCGGGTCCAAACGTCTATGCCGACCAAGTCGAGTGGATGCACCGTAATATTGAGCGCCGTGATGGCGTCATCATTTCGGTACACTGTCATAACGACCGTGGCTGTGGGATTGCCGCTTCTGAGTTAGCGATCATGGCCGGTGCAGACCGTGTTGAAGGTTGTGTATTCGGGAATGGTGAACGTACTGGTAACGTGGACGTGGCAGCGATTGCCTTGAACATGTATACCCAAGGTGTTGCGCCAAACTTAGATTTTTCAAATATTAACGAAATCATTTCGACCATTGAAGAGTGCACAGGCTTGCCGGTACACCCTCGCCACCCATATGCGGGCGACTTGGTCTTCACCGCATTCTCTGGCTCACACCAAGATGCGATCAAAAAAGGTTTCGAGTTCCAAAAGAACGAAGAAATTTGGGATATGCCGTACTTACCAATCGACCCGAAAGATTTGGGCCGCGACTATGACGCTGTGATTCGTGTCAATTCACAGTCAGGTAAAGGTGGTATTGCCTACTTGTTAGAATCAAATTACAACGTGGTATTGCCTCGTCGTATTCAAATTGAATTCTCACAAATTGTGCAGCAAAAAACCGATGAAGACGGTACTGAGATTTCTGCACAAGCGATTTGGACGTTGTTTAAAGACACTTATGTTGCAGCGAAAGATGCACATTATGCTGCCAAAAACTATCGTTTACACGATGAAAATGGCAAGCAAGTCATTGAGCTTGATGTTGAAATCAATGGTGAAACACAGCAATTGCGTGGTGAAGGTAACGGTCCGATCTCTGCAATCTTGAATGCATTGCAATTGCCAATCGACGTATTGAACTACGAAGAACGCAGCATTAGCTCAGGCGCACATGCCAAAGCTTTGGCCTTGATTGAACTTCAAGTGAAAGGTACAGGTAAATCTGCATTTGGTGCAGGTGTACATGACAACATCGTGACGTCTTCGATTGAAGCGATTATTGCCAGCACCAATCGTTTGATTGACCAAGGTGTTTTAAGCACTGAGCAATTAATTGCGGCAGCTGTCTAATTCAATACGATAAATCATAAATAGCAGTAAAATGACTTTAGAAGGATACCCTCAAGTGGTATCCTTTTATTATTCATACTAAAGATTTAAGGCGAATAATTCCTGTGTCTTTTCCAGCTGACTCAGTGGGCTTAGTTACCCCGCAAAAGTTTACTTTTGAAGAGCCGTTAGAGCTCGAATGCGATCGCATCCTCCCACGTTTTGAGCTCATGGTTGAAACTTATGGCGAATTGAATGCTGACAAATCCAATGCGATTTTGATTTGTCACGCACTTTCAGGCCATCACCATGCGGCAGGTTATCATCATGAAGATGATCGTAAACCGGGATGGTGGGATGCATGTATTGGACCAGGCAAAGCCATTGATACCTCAAAATTCTTTGTGGTTGCACTGAACAATATTGGCGGTTGTAGCGGTTCTACCGGCCCAACCTCTCCAAACCCTGAAAATGACAATCGTCCCTACGGTCCAGATTTTCCACTGGTAACAGTGCGTGACTGGGTTAAAACCCAAGCCATGCTGTCTGACCGTATGGAGATTGCGCAGTGGTATGCCATCATTGGCGGTTCGCTCGGTGGGATGCAAGCCTTACAATGGTCAGTAGACTATCCTGAACGTCTACAAAAATGCGTGATTATTGCCAGCGCACCCAAACTTTCAGCACAAAATATTGCCTTCAACGAAGTGGCGCGTCAGTCAATTTTGTCAGACCCAGACTTCCATGATGGTCGTTATTTAGAAAATGATAGCTATCCAAAGCGTGGTTTGATTTTGGCGCGTATGGTTGGCCATATCACTTACTTGTCTGAAGAAGCCATGAAACAAAAATTTGGTCGTGACTTAAAGTCGGGCAAATTTATGTATGGTTTTGATGTCGAATTCCAAGTGGAAAGCTATTTACGTTATCAAGGTGAGCAATTTAGCCGTAACTTTGATGCCAATACTTATTTGATTATGACCAAGGCCTTGGACTATTTCGATCCATCGCGTGAATATGAACAGTCATTGAAACAAGCCATGTCGAATACTCAGTGTAAATTCTTGGTGGTGTCTTTCACCACGGACTGGCGCTTCTCACCTTCTCGCTCGGTTGAAATTGTGGATGCCCTAATCAGCAATCATAAGCCTGTGAGCTATGTGGATATTGATGCAGAGCAAGGTCATGACTCTTTCTTGTTCCCGATTCCTTTATATGTAAAAAGCTTACGTGCATTCCTAGGTGGTGAACAACACCTGCAAGCGACACCGAAGGAGACTCACTAATGCGTATTGATCATCAACTGGCTGAACGTTGGATTAAACCAGATTCAAGCGTACTTGATTTGGGTTGTGGTGACGGTGAATTACTGGCGCACATGAGCAAAAAGCACAATATTCGCGCATATGGATTAGAAATCGATCAGGAAAAGATTGCAATTGCTGTCAGTCGCGGGTTAAATATCATCCAACAGGACTTAAATTTAGGTTTAAGTCGTTTTGCCGACCAGTCTTTTGACTATGTGGTGATGGCACAAGCCTTGCAAGCTGTAGATGCACCCGATGTTCTATTACGGGACATGGTGCGTGTAGGAAAACAGGCGATTATTACCTTTCCAAACTTTGCGCACTGGAAGACTCGTTCTTTTCTTGCATTAAAAGGAATGATGCCTGTTTCGGATGCGTTACCCTATATGTGGTATAACACGCCGAACATTCATTTATGTACTTTCCGCGATTTTGAAGCGCTGTGTGCTGAAAATAACATCCGGATTATTAACCGACTTGCCGTGAATGGGGATCAACAAGACAGTTTACTGAGTAAACGTCTCCCAAATCTATTTGGTGAAGTCGCAATTTATCGAGTGAGCGCTCTATGAAAAAATTATTATTAAGCACGACGCTACTGATTGGACTTTTTAGTATACAAGCCCATGCGGATTATGTTGCTCCATCATCTTCAATTTCTAGCCAAGCTGCACAATATTCAATTATGGATATTCAAAGCTTAACCAAAGCTGCAAAAGCAGGTCAGCCCGGTGCTCAGTTTTACTTAGGCACTAAATATCAACAAGGAAAAGACGTATCGAAAGATGTGCGTCAAGCTTTTGCTTGGTATAAAGCAGCAGCTGATCAAGGTTTATCTGCTGCTCAACTTAATGTTGGTCGTATGCTGGCAGATGGTATTGGCACGAAAAAAGATGAAGTACTTGCACGTCAATACTTTGAGAAAGCCGCAAGCCGTGGGGATAACCGTGCAAGCTTTAACTTGGCAATGATGGAAGAACAAAAGAAAAACTACATGGGCGCTTATCAATGGTATGAGCTTTCGACCCGTGACGGCATGCTCGACAACAAAGTGATTAGCTTGTCTGAAGGCAAAAAAACTGCTTTGGCAGCGAACTTAAGCCAAGACCAAATCCGTCAAGCACGTGATCGTGCGGACAAATGGATTCAAGCGCAGTAAGTTCAGGTTTTCAAATAGAAAGCACCGAAAGGTGCTTTTTTATTGCCTGTAATCCACAGCAACTTGTTAAAATAATGCTCTATCTTGTTTTATGGTACGTATACACATGGCTTCAACCGATTGGTTATCTCAAGGGACTTTGGTGCTTGCAAGTAACAATAAAGGCAAAATTGCAGAATTTGAAAAGATGTTTGCCGAACTTAATCTTCCAGTTGAAGTCATTCCACAAGGTCAATTAAATATTGAAGATGCCATCGAAGACGGTCTCAGCTTTGTGGAAAATGCCATTATCAAAGCGCGTCACGCATCGAAAATTTCAGGCAAGCCAGCCATTGCCGATGATTCTGGCATTTGCGTCCCTGTACTCGGTGGCGCACCAGGTATCTATTCTGCACGCTATGCCGGTGAACATGGCAATGATGCAGCCAACAATACCAAACTCCTCGCTGACCTTAAACCTTTACGTAAAGATGGCGAAGCCATTGAAGGTATGTTTGTCTGCGTGTTAGCTTTGGTACAACATGCTGAAGATCCACTACCACAAATTTTCCAAGGTATCTGGAAAGGTGAAGTGATGGATGCTGCACGTGGGGAAAATGGTTTTGGTTATGACCCATTGTTCTGGTTACCGGAACTAAATGTATCAAGTGCTGAGCTGTCGAAGGAAGAGAAAAATAAAATCAGTCATCGTGGTCAAGCAATGCAATTATTGAAAGATAGTTTAGTGAAGTAAGACTATTTTCATCCACTCTCCTTCTAGATAAGCAGTATTGCTTCACAAGGAGAAGGGGGCAAAAAAATTAAACTGCGATCTGCTTTATCAATGAATATTTGATTACAGCCCTCTTTAACTCTCTCCCAAAAGGAGAGAGAACTTTTTATTTTTATAATCTTGACATTATAAATTCAGAATTAGTCCATATATAGTCACCACAACACAACTCATGATCGTGCCTGAGGCAATGTAACGCGCAGAAACCCCTGTCCCTTGATAATGAGTTTCGAGTGCCACAATATTGGCCGCGGGAGGCAAGCAGAACAGCATAAACATCACGCCAATATAGTTTTCAATCTGTGGAATCGGAATCAGCCAATAGGTCAGGCTACAAATTAGCGCTCCGACAGCAAGTTTCATCGCATAAATCCGACTACTATTGAGCAAATCAATCCACTGTACTTTGGTTTGACGTAACCACATACCAAGTACACACATGCCGGTAAAACTCATGCCAATTTTAGCCGCCTGATATAACAGATCCAATAGTTGATGATCTTCAAGATGTTGTAATCCAACAAGACGACAGAACCCTGCAATCATCAAAGCAAACACGGGTGGCGACATCGCGACTTTTTTAGCCACACTCGACCAAGGCAATTTTTCAGCACTGACTGCCATCACCGCCCACATATTGCCAAAGATTGAACCACCGACATACAGCGCTACCATCGCAGCACTAATTTCAGGGCCAAATAAGGCCAAGGCAAACGGAAAACCGAGCCAGGCCAAATTTAAATAGCTGACACATAAGGCGCGTAAATTATCTTTGAGAATCCATCGGAATAGATAAAACATGATGATGGCAACACTAAAGCTAAAGAGCATTAACGCCAGACTGCCTGCTTGGTAGAACACCATGTTGTAAATAATGACAGTAGGAATAAAACAACGCGCCAACACGCTGGAAAAAATGGATTTGAGTGCTGAGGTTCCTGAAATTGAGGCTAATCCAAGTCCGCATAAAAATCCAAAAATTGGAAGAAGAAATGCCACTGAACTGCCCTCAAAATTTACTGTCTGCATAGTAGCACTGAATTTACGTCATCATGCTATGTCTTTAAATTGCAATATCGTGGTCACCACACTGTCATATCTGGCTGCTGAAATGTGTTGAAGATGAATAAGAGGATAACAACATGGCTGGATTATCAATTTGGCACGTACTGATTTTTGCAATTGTGGTGATTTTATTGTTTGGTACATCAAAACTGAAAAACTTAGGTAAAGATGTCGGTGGTGCGGTAAAAGACTTTAAAAAATCAGTTCGTGATGAAGACGCGGATGCGACTGCATTAAACGAGCCACGTACGATTGATGCACAAGTCAAAACTGAAAGTTCTGTCAAAAGCTAATCGCCGAGAGCTGACACATGCTAAATATTGGAATGACCGAGCTTTTGGTGTTTGGCATTATCGCACTATTGGTTCTTGGGCCAGAGAAACTCCCTGAAGCAGCACGCTTTGCTGGCAAGTGGTATGGCAAAGCCAAACGCCTTGTTAGCAATGTGCAAAATGACATTGACCGTGAATTAAGACTGTCTGAATTACGCGAGCAAATGCAAAATGAAATGAAGCGAATTCAGGAACTTGAACAAAAGATGCAAGCTCAGATGCAACACATACAACAACAAAATATTTTGGCAAATGAAAAACACCTAGAGACTGCCACACTCGATAATAAAAATATCTCCCCTATTTATCAGTATGTGGGTCAAAAGCCCCCTGTATTACTTACACTTCAACCTATAAAACAAAAATCATCGGTAAATTCGGTACCTTATTTAGACTGTGTTCAACATCGCTTTGAACCGATGCGGGAGGCCGTATGACATCCAAGAACTTAAGCTCCGCAACAACACAAGATTCCAAACTGCTGCTTGAGGAGATGCCGATTACGAAACATTTGATTATCTTACGTGGCCATTTATTTAAAATCGTCGGTTTAATTTTGCTCTTGTTCTTTTGCTTATTGCCATTTGCCAATCACAGTTACCAAATGCTGTCTGAGCCATTAAGAGCACAATTGCCGATTAGCTCTTCGATGATTGCCACTGATGTGACCGCCACCTTTATGGCGCCTTTTAAGCTGAACTTTTTTGTGGCACTCATGTTGGCCATGCCATTTGTGATTTATCAGCTTTGGGCTTTTGTAAAACCTGCGCTATACGAAAAAGAAAAGTCACTCGCAACGCCCCTTTTGATTGGGAGTATTGGCTTATTTTATGCCGGTGTAGCTTTTGCTTATTTCATTGCGCTGCCATCCATTTTGCACTTTTTTATCAGTGTTTCACCTGACACTGTCGCCCCGATGACCGATATCAACAGCTATCTCAGCTTCTGTCTAAAACTGTTTTTGGTTTTTGGCTTAACATTTGAAATTCCTATTGTTACCTTGATACTCATCTTGATTGGGGTGGTGAGCACACAACAATTGGTTGAAAAACGAAAATTCATTATTGTCGGCTGTTTTTTTGTTGCAATGTTTGTGACCCCACCCGATGCACTTTCAATGATCATGCTTGCAGTACCGATGTGGTTGTTATTTGAGATTGGTTTATTTTTTGGCAAGTTGATTGAAAAAAAGCGAGCGGCTGAAACTTAAGCTCCCCGATTGAAAACAATGAGCAGGCAAAATTGCCTGCTTTTTTTATGGCTAAATTCATAAAAATGAAATGCCAATTTCACTTAAATTTCATACAAGCTTCACCCTATCGTCATATTTAAAATCTAAGTTATTGATAAATTTGTAAAATCAACCCAGCAAAACTTGCAAGGACACAAAATGTACAATGATGATATGACTCCATGTCAAGATTTGGTCGAAGATAGTAATACTTCAAATAATACACATTTCCAAACCATCTTAAATCAGCACATGAATCGCCGCAGTTTTATTGCAAAAACAGGCAGCGGTGCAATGGCATTAGCATTTGCTGCTTCTGTAAGTGGCTGTTCGGATGATGACGATAATTCAAATAATACAGGTACTGGACCATCAACTCCACAAGGTGATGACAAGCATGCATGGAGCGATCTTAAACAACGTCCAAGCAAATTTACTTTCGAAGCTGTAGAAAAAAATACGCAAAATGTTTTTAGTGTTCCAGAAGGCTATGAACTAAAAGTTTTATATGCGGTTGGTGATCCGATTAATAAACAAAATGCGATTAAAATTGACAGTATTTCACAATCTGGTGCTTCCTATAAATTCCGTTCAGGTGATTGCCATGACGGAATGAGCTTTTTTGGCATGCATCCTACCAACAAAAATTATGCTGCAAAAGAATCCGCTCAAGGCTTACTGGTTTTAAACCATGAGTACCTTTCTCAAAAAGAATTACATCTTCCGAATCCAATTACTACTGGTACACGTTCTGAAGATCAGGTTATGCGTGAAATGAATGCGCACGGCGTATCAGTAGTTGAAATCTCGAAAGATCCAACATCACAAAATGTCAAAATCAATCTGGACTCACCTTTTAATCGCCGCATTACTGCGCAAACTGAAATGGAACTTAATGGCCCAGCACGCGGCTCAAACCTAATGAAAACCCGTTTCTCACCAGATGGAACTTTAACACGTGGAACATTTGGCAACTGTGGTAATGGTTATACGCCATGGGGAACTTACCTCACAGCTGAAGAAAACTGGAGTGGTTATTTTGCGCGTAATGCCAATGATATTCGAGAAATTGAAAAAGAAAATATTGCCTTGCAACGCTATGGTCGTGGAGGAAGCAATGCACGTTCAAGTCAATATGGCTGGAATACGCCATTAGCTGAATTGACTGGAAACCGTGATTTTTATGATTGCTGGGATATTTCAGTTCAAGCAGAAAATGCATTACAAGATTATCGTAATGTCATGAATACTTGTGGTTTTATTGTCGAAATTGACCCTTTCAGTGCATCAGCTCGTCCTGTAAAACGTACAGCACTGGGTCGTTTTGCTCATGAAGACTGCCGTTGTAGTAACCCAATTCCAGGCCAACCATTAGCCTTTTATATGGGGGATGATGCGACTGGCGAATATATCTATAAATTTGTTACTGAAGCCGTCTGGGATCCAAAGGATATTAACGGTGGTTATACTGCTGGTGATAAATACATGGATAAAGGAACGCTCTACGTTGCTCAATTCAATGATGACGGCACTGGGGAATGGTTAGAACTCAGCTTTAATAAAAATGGATTAGATACATCAAATATAACTTATGCTTTTAATGATCAAGCTGATGTTGTTGTGCATGCGCGTTTAGCAGCTGACTCACTGAAAGCCACAAAAATGGATCGCCCTGAATGGGTTGCGGTTAATCCTGAAAATGGCGAAGTCTATGTCACTCTCACCAATAACAGTAACCGTGGCCGCTCCTATGATACTGATGCTGCAAATCCACGAAGTTACACTGATGAAAAAAATGGCAATGTGAGTAGCTCAGGTAATATGAATGGTCATATTATCCGCTTGCATGAAAATAATGAAACAACAACTGCTACTGGTTTCACATGGGACATCTTCTTGTTTGGCGCAGAAGCAGATGCCGATGCAAACATTAATTTATCAGGCTTAGATGACCTCAATGACTTCTCCAGTCCAGATGGTATGTGGTTTGACCCACGTGGTGTCCTGTGGATTCAAACAGATGATGGTCAATACACGGATGAAACTAACTGTATGATGCTTGCAGCACTTCCGGGTCAAGTTGGTGATGGTAGCAAAGCATTAGCCGCATCAACAAAACCAAATGGACAAGAAACTCTTGTAGGCGCACAACTACAAAATGACCGTGTACGTCGCTTCCTTACCGGTCCAAGTGGCTGTGAAATTACTGGTGTGACCATGACACCAGACTACAAAGCAATTTTTGTGAACGTGCAACATCCGGGAGGAACATGGCCTGCTAACCAAAGTTCTAAATACAGTCTTATGGGATCAGCGCCACGTTCAGCAACCGTAGTCATTACCCGTAAAGACGGTGGTGTGATTGCTGGGGAAGCATTGGAAACGACAAAGTCTTAAACCATTCAATAAAAAATGCCGACATCATGTCGGCATTTTTTATTGTTGAAGTGCTAACTCAATTTGCGTAATCTGTCCTTGCTGCTCACCCTGCTGCTGTTTTTCCAACCAATGCCACTTTGCCGCATGCATACAAAGAAAATTCGAACAACGCGTGCCATACACAGGACTTTGAATAAAGGTCGATGACAGCAATTCTTCCATCTCTACCTGTATACCCGTATTCGGTAACAGTTCAGGAATGATTTTGCGTTCATCTTCTAAAATATCCCAAACCGCCGCATCAAGATCAGCTTGTGGTTGATGTGACTGCAACATCGGTAAAAATTCTTGGGTAAAACGCTTACGCAAATGTCGGGTCTTTTCCCAATGTTCAGTCATTAAACCATTCGAGGTGACATATACGCCTTTTGCCAACACTTGCGGTGCTTCTCCACGATTGCTCATATACACCGCTTGATTTTGATCTCCCAGAAAGAGGTTAAATCCGGCATAGTCACATTGCTTTTTTTCCAGTTGTTGAGCAAAACGAATCGGGGTTTGCTTTGATTCTAAAAATTGCTGAATCAAAGCGCCGCGGGAAGTGGGATATGCGGTCTGATCACGACCATCACGAAAATTGGTCACAATGGCCCAACGCCCCGATGCCGTGACACCCATCCACGTACCGCCAGATTGCAAATCCTGCCCTGCAATAATTGGACTATTTTCCCACTGCTTTAAACTTACCGTGGGACGGTGATAGAACTCATCACGATTCGAAATCAGGCAAAGCGGGGTATCGTCCAACACCTGCCATGCAAAAGCCACAATGCACATAACCGACTCTCAAAATCTTTACACATTGAATGTACAACATTTTTCAGATGTTTCAGCTAAAATCTGTGCAAAACATAATGACAAGGAACAGCAATGCTGACTTATCCAAATATCGACCCTGTGGCGATATCACTGGGGCCATTACAGGTGCACTGGTATGGCCTGATGTATTTATTGGCATTTTTATTTGCTTGGGGTTTAGCCACCTATCGTGCCAAACAACGTGATGGTTGGACTTCGGAAATGGTCTCTGACCTGATTTTCTATGGCGCACTCGGTGTGGTGATCGGTGGTCGAGTGGGCTATGTATTTTTCTATGGCTTTGAGCAATTCCTTGCCAATCCACTGTGGTTATTTCAAGTTTGGACCGGTGGTATGAGTTTCCACGGTGGCTTTCTCGGTGTGATGATTGCCATGTTGCTGTGGTGTAAAAAATACAAGATGACCTGGTTCCAAACCCTAGATTTCATTGCACCGTGTGTACCTACAGGTCTGATGTTTGGTCGAATTGGTAACTTTATTGGTGGTGAACTGTATGGCCGTGCAGTGACCGATCCCAACTATGCTTTTGGCATGATCTTCCCGACCGATCCTTTACAGTTGGTGCGCCATCCATCGCAAATTTACCAAGCGCTGTGTGAAGGTTTAATTCTGTTTATCCTGCTGTGGTGGTTCAGTTCTAAACCACGTCCACGTTATGCCGTATCTGCACTGTTCCTTATTGGCTATGGTATCGCGCGCTTTGTGGTTGAGTTTTTCCGCGAACCGGACAATGGTCAACTATTCATTGGCTGGATGAGTAAAGGTCAGTTCCTGACGGTGCCGATGATTCTGATTGGCATTTGGCTTATGTGGTATGCCTACCAGAAAAAAATCTACGACTGGGGCCCACAAAAAACAGTTAAATGATAAAACGATAAAAAAGCGAGGCAATGTCCTCGCTTTTTTATGTCCAAATTTAGTCACTGAACAGCTGCTTTGATCTGTGCTAAAGTGGGTTTCGCTTAATTGAATACACGCTTCCCATGCTCGAATTTTGGTTTAACCCCACTGTTTCTGTTTTAAAAAAATTCCAGTTCTTTATTGCCATAGCAGTTTTGACTGGTGTGCTGTATTGGATGGAACCTTTAAAACTCGATGCAATTTTAATGTTCTTGGGTACGGGCGTAATTTTCCTGATCTGTCGCTACTGCAAGATTCATTTTGCTGCAAAAAAACCAACTAGCTTGCTCTATCGATTGCTGACATGGATTCCGATTGCCCTACTGTTGGCCTTAATTTTTCTCCATATGAACCAAGGCGACATCCTGATTCCCGGTGCTCAGGGGATTGGTTTTATGGCTTTGGCAATTTGCCTACTTTCACCGCTGTCCTTGCTGAATCAAAATAACCAGACTCCACCCAAAGGACCAGCTTAATGCTGAACTTTTGGTATTCTGAACACTGCACGCGAGAAATAAAACTGATCATTTCGGTCAGTACCTGTGTACTAATTTTTCTATGTTCGGCGCAGCAACAGCTCGAGCCAATATTTGCGGGATTAAGCATTGGCGTAGGTGTGCTGACGCATCTTTTATATCAATTAAAAAGCACATCACCACAAAAACTCAAATCTTACCTGAACTGGATTTGGACAGTATTACCTATCCTGTGTTTATGCTTATTAATCTATTTTTTACCGCATGAGCAGCGCTTATTCTTGGCGATTCAATGTCTTGGCTTTGCTGCAATTGGGTTATTTATTGTGTCGATTTATAGCCATCGGGAAAAACGCACTTAACCCGATCTTTATCATCATTTAACCCATCTTAGTGGTCTAAACGATAGTATTCGTATTTCACATTTTGATCTCGATATACCGCATAACCCGTTTGTCGAAAATCAGAAACCCACGCAGAACCCGAATAAGCGGCAATATGTCCATAAACGTGTTTATTGGTGCGGTTAATAATATAAATATCACCTTTTTTTGGGCGGTCAAAAGACAAGTTAATTTTTTGATAACCGATTTTTTGTAAGGTATGACCCCAATCTGCCGCCGCTACAGGATGACCATTAAAACGTGCGCCTGCTGACTCTAAAGCCAAACGCACACTACGCGCACATTTCTGTGTACTGCTTTGTCGCGTGATGCCTTGAAGAAATCCAGTTAAACGATCAATGTCGATACGTTGACCATTACGTGAAATCACATTTTTGGATGCTGACTTCTGGTTCGATCGGGCACTGCTGGTCTTGCCTATATTTTTTCCCGACTGAGAACGAATTATGATATTTGCCTGAACTGGAGCATGCACTTCGCTCAAGTTTACATTGTGATCATAAGCCATTCTTTAACCCACACTCCCGCCTTTATCATCGGCATTACAGTTTTTACAACGGCTGTGATAGTACCCCCTAAAGAATGTTTTTTCATGTAAAAAGTGTAAGATTTTTTAAATATTAATAGCTTTTTTAAAACATTTGACTGTTCTTCAATCGTATAAAATCATATGTTAATTCATGAAGTTAATCTTGAGATTCAGCTCATAAAACTTGGCTAACAAATAATAAAAACCAGTTTATTATTTAATCAAATTTAACTATTTCTTTGTGCTTTTCTCGCACATAATACCAGTGATTTTTCCCAATGTTACACTTTGTGCAACACAATTTGGTCACCTTTTTCATTACTCAAGTTGAGCCAAATTACCTTCCGAATTTGCATAATTTTTATCTTGGCTAAATAAAAACCAGCACATTTTTTCAAGAAAATTTTAAATTTTCAGCACTTCCTTTGACTACACCAACATGACAGAGTCGAGTTGTTTCATCACCATCAAAAACAAGCTAAGATGTGGCTCAAGAAATTCACCCAGTATGAGAAAGACATGCGCCAATATTTAGACCTTTTACAACACATTCTCGACAACGGTGGCGACAAAGGCGACCGTACAGGCACCGGGACACGTTCTGTATTTGGTCATCAGATGCGCTTTGATCTTTCAAAAGGCTTCCCTTTACTGACCACCAAAAAAGTGCATTTCCGTTCGATTGTGATTGAACTGTTGTGGTTTTTAAAAGGCGACACCAACGTTAAATATCTACAAGAGCATAAAGTGTCGATTTGGGATGAGTGGTCTACCGCAGAACAAACGGCACGTTTTGGCCGCCCTGAAGGTGAGTTGGGTCCTGTTTATGGTCATCAATGGCGTAACTTTGGTGCAACCAAAAAAGCCGATGGTTTATATGAACAAGATGGTTTTGACCAAATTAAATGGTTGATTAATGAAATTAAAACTAATCCTAATTCACGTCGCTTAATCGTGTCGGGTTGGAATCCAAATGAAGCAGGCAATGTGGCGCTACCACCATGCCATACCCTGTTCCAATTCTTTGTACATAACGGAAAATTGTCCTGCCAACTGTACCAACGCAGTGCCGATGTTTTCTTAGGTGTGCCATTTAATATTGCCAGCTACGCTCTACTCACCCACATGATTGCGCAAGTCTGCGATCTTGAGGTCGGTGATTTTGTGTGGACGGGGGGCGATACGCATTTATACACCAACCACTTTGAACAAGCTCAATTGCAATTAACTCGTGAACCATTAGCTCTGTGTCAATTAAAGCTCAATCCTGAGATTCAAGATCTGTTCGATTTTAAATTTAAAGATATTGAAATTGTCGGCTATGAATCACATCCAGGCATTAAAGCGCCGGTTGCCGTTTAATTTTTAGCTCTAAAACTGAAAAAACCAAATCCCACTTTGCGAAAAGTGGGATTTTGCATTTTAATAGGGATTATTTTCATTATTTCTTGAGTTTGTGCTATGGCGTTTCAGAATTTAGAAGTTGTTCATGTTGTCGCAATGGATCAGCAGCGCTGTATTGGTAAAGCGAATGATTTACCGTGGCACATTTCTGCCGACTTAAAACATTTCAAAGCCATTACCCAAGGTGGTGTGGTGGTCATGGGACGCAAGACCTTGGAGTCAATGGGACGCGCCTTACCTAAGCGTGTGAACTGGGTAATTACCCGTGACACCAACTGGTCTTTTGAAGGCACCAAAGTTGCGTATAGTATTGAAGAGGCCTTGGCTCAAGCCGTTGCGGATGTTGCTGTATCAGAAAAACCCGATAGCCTATTTATTATTGGTGGCGGTGAGATTTTCAAACAAACCATGAACATTGTCGACCGTCTTGAATTGACTCATGTTGAACTCGATGTTCAAGGTGATGCACATTATCCTGAAATCCCTGCCGAATTTAATAAAGTCGCGTCTGAACAACACATCGACGACAAAACAGGGATTGCTTTTGAGTTCGCAACCTACCGAAAATAAAGATAATTTCAATCCCAAAGAAGAGCTATACAGCAGATGGATCAACATCGGATGTTAAAAAAAATAGGACTGAATCTGCTTCATGGCGTATTCAGCCTGTTTGTCATCTGCTCATCGATTTGGCTATGCGCTGCCTTGTGGATTCAAGCCCCGGCGGGGTGGCTCGGTAGCCGAATTATTATCGGGATTTGGATTTCCTTTGCCTTGAGTATTTTGGGCATCTATATCAGCCAACATTTTTTTAGCCGTCGTAAAGATGTTCTGATTTATATCTTTGGCTTTATTTGCAGCTTGTTTTGGTATTTCGGGATGCAGCCCGAGCAAGACCGTGACTGGAATCCTGAAGTTGCTGAAATTTTGCATTATGAAAAAAATGGTGACCTTGTGCGCTTACATAATGTGCGCAACTTTGATTGGCATGCTGATGGCAGTTATACTCCGCATTGGGAAACCCGCCAATATGATCTGAATAAAATCAATGGGGTCAATATCATTACGTCTTACTGGATGGGCCCGCAAATTGCGCATACCTTAGTAAGTTTTGATTTTTCTGAGGGTCGACCGCTGACCTTTTCGATTGAAATTCGAAAAGAAAAGAATGAAGAGTTTTCTGCAATTGGTGGCTTCTTTCGTAAGTATGAACTCAGTCTGATTGCTTCGGACGAAAAGGACCTGATTTATACCCGCAGTAATACTCGAGGCGAACAAGTCTATTTTTTCCCTGTGAATATGCCTAAAGCGGAAATGAAAGCGCTGTTTATTGAATATTTACATCAAGCCGATGAATTACAAAAACAACCGAAGTGGTACAACACCCTGACCAGTAACTGTACCACCTTAGTATTTGATATGGTTCAAGCCGTCTCTCAGCACCAACTTCCCACAGATTACCGTCTATTTGCTTCGGGTTACTTACCAAATTATCTCCACGATTTACATGCAATCGATCCCAAATGGGATATGAAAACGTGGTATCAAAAAGCGCATGTCAACCCACGCGTTTCTCAGTTCAAACAGCTCAGCAGTACAGAATACTCTCAGCTTATTCGTAAAGGTTTGCCACATTCACAGTTCAATAACAATCCAAACAGTCTATAAAATTCGATATTGATACAAATTTGAGTGGTTTAGCGTATCAATATTTGATTAGATGGTTTGAGTGCATTTAAAAAGAGAATTTTCATGTTAAAACAATTATTTGTTGCTGCAACACTCAGCTCTGCTTTAGTCATGGTCGGCTGTGAAACCCTCCCTGCGCCAGACAATACAACGAATTTAAGCCAATTACAGAACCGTACATGGATTGCCACTCAAATTGGCAACACTCCAATTAAAACGGCTCCAACTGCGCACAACATTCCAAGCATTCAATTCGATTCAGCCAGTCAACGTGTCTCTGGCGCGGATGGCTGTAACCGCATGATGGGCGAATACAATGCAGGAAAAGACACCCTCACCTTTGGACCACTTGCAGGTACAAAAATGGCGTGTATGGACAATAATGGCCTCGATCAACAATACAATGCCGCACTTGCCAAAGTAACGCATTACCAAGTGTTTGGAAAAACTCTCAAATTACTCGACAGCCACGGCAATCTGTTGATTCAATATGAAAGCGCGGTACCACCTCGCTAATCCAGCAAAAGTCTGCTTCGGCAGACTTTTTTCATAACTGTGCAATTATAAAAAATACTTTTCTACAACAGATCCCCATGATAACTCTACAGACCAAGATTGCAGTTTTTCGATATAACCCCATATAAAAATTCAGTGATAAATCTTAGGAAAAATAATATGCAACAAGCAGTCTTTGGTGGCGGATGTTTTTGGTGTGTCGAAGCGGTGTTCTTGCAACTGCGCGGTGTAAATTCGGTCGTCAGTGGTTATGCTGGCGGACTGACCGCCCATCCGACCTATGAACAAATCTGTGAGGGTAAGACCCAACATGCAGAAGTGATCCAAATCAATTTTGATGACAGCCAGATTAGCTTCAACCAATTGCTAGATGTGTTTTTTGCGACGCATGATCCCACAACATTAAACCGCCAAGGCAACGATATTGGGACACAATATCGCTCGGTGATTTTCTATCAGGATGAAACACAAAAACAGCAAGCAGAGCAACGTATTGAAGAACTCAAAGCTGAAGGCTTGAATATGGTGACGGAACTCAGCCCAATGCCAACCTTCTATCCTGCGGAAGAATATCATCAGAACTTCTTTGCTCGAAATCCGAATCAAGGTTACTGCAATTTTGCGATTCCCCCCAAACTAATCAAGCTACACAGCAAATTTCAAGATTTACTAAAATCTGAAACATAAATTTCATTAGAACAAGACATAAAAAAGCGACCTCACTGGGTCGCTTTTTTATCTTCGAGATCTATCCATCTTAATGATCAGTAGCAAATGCAATATCGCTGAGTCCGGCTCCACTCGCACGCGACATCACTTGAGCAACGGTGTCATAACGTGATTCTTTATCTGCTTTTAACACCAGTGCAGGTTTATTTGCCTGCTGACCTGCTGTATTTAAACGGCTTTCTAGCTCTTCAAGGCTGATCACATCACCATTCCAAGCAATATCCCCTGCTGAGTTAATACTGATTGTGACGCTTTCAGCAGGCAGATCAATCACTTCCGCAGTCGTTTGTGGCAAGGTTAATGGAATTGATGGGTTGGCAACTGTCGCTGTCACCAAGAAGATGATCATCAATACCAACATAATATCGATGAGCGGAATGAGGTTCATCTCATTCATGCCAGCATCGTTGTCTTCACCCAATTGAAAAGCCATTAAGCTTGACCTCCAGCTAAACTTTGCTGAGTTGCTTTAACGTCATCTTTCTTTACAGCAGATTCTTGTTGCAACATGGTGTCAATTAATAGGCCATGTGCTTGATCTTGCAATTCATTTGAAAGTGTACGGTTAAAACGAACACAGATGTTATATGCCAATACAGCAGGAATTGCGACAGCTAGACCTAAGCCCGTCATGATCAGTGCTTCACCTACAGGTGTTGCCACTTGCGCTAAGCCCGCTTGACCACTTTTACCTACTGCAACAAGTGCATGGAAAATACCCCAAACTGTACCAAACAAACCTACGAATGGTGCAATTGAAGCAATCGTACCTAAGACTGAAACGCCCTTTTCTGCATTGGCTTTTTCAACTGAGATTTGACGTAACAATGCTTGTTCAGCTACAGCTTTGCGTTGCTCAAAACCAAGAGGAGTAAGTTTTGCTTTCAGTTTAGTTAGTGCATCTGCAAGGTGATCATACGCTACTTGCTTTAACTGACGAGTGCCCATAATGCGCAGGACAAAAACGGTCCAAGTCGCAATCGACATTGCGAGTAACACGAAATACAGTGTTTTGCTGACTGCATCTGCATGTTGCCAATAAACTGAAAAGTTCATATTCGAACTCCTAATGGGTTAGCCGGAATCTTATTTAAGTTTAAAGTTAAATGGTTGGTCAACACGCGTCGGCGTAGCCACACCATTTTCTATATATTTGGACAAGCGTGCACGCTTCACTGCTGCAGTCACTTTACGGTTCACTGCTGCACCACAGCTTGAGTTTTTCACCGTTGCAGATTCAATCTTGCCTTCTGCATTGGCAGCAATGGCAACGTCAAGCGAACACGAAGCTTTCAACTCACCGTCGTCAAATTGAACCTTAGGTTGTTTCACCCAACTCACCCCATTACCAATACTGACACTTTTTGGAGTAGGTGGTGCTGGCGGAGTTGGAGGTGCGGGTGGCGGCGTAACAGGTGCAGGTGGCGCTGGTTCTACACGAACCACTTTCGTTTCAGAGACTGTGGTTGAAACAACAGGAGCCGGAGGAACGTTTTCCACAGGTTTCACTGTCGGTTTGGGTGCATCTTTCTTTTTCACTTGCTCTACCTTATCCACTTTTTTCGGTGGTGGCGGTAGCGGTTTATCTACAATTTTGACTTCTTTAGGCTTTGGTGGCTCTTTCTTCGGTTCTGCTTTTGGTTTTGGAGGTTCAGGTTTCTTCTCCTCCACAATCTTCACAAAACGTACCTTAATCGGGTCTTTTTCGACCGGTGTAAGTTCTGGTGTCTTCATGTTGCTGACCGCCCACAATACCCCTACATGCCCAATCACAACTGCAACCAATGCAGTGATGATTTTCTTTTTCATAGGATTTGGAGATTGCATCATTGGAGCGGGAGATTGACTCATTAAAATTAGTTACCTTGAAGAAGCGACTGCAATTCAACTTCGAAAATGCAATCATGCTCATCGGTTAGCACAATTAAAGTACGGCAATAATAAATGAGAAGTGTTTTCATTTGCAACTATTAATTCGTCAGTTTTAATGACTTTTTCTAATCATAAAATAAAAAAGGCATACTTTAAGTATGCCTTTTTGAGCTGATCATTGTTCACGTATTATTGAAATACCACGGTTTTATTCCCGTCAACAATAATACGATCTTCAAGATGCCACTTCACTGCACGTGCCAAAACATTACGCTCAACGTCCTGCCCTAACTCACGCAACTGCTCAACGGTAAAGTCGTGACTAACACGCTCGACGTCTTGTTCAATAATTGGACCTTGGTCAAGGTCAGCAGTCACATAGTGCGCAGTTGCACCAATCAGTTTGACCCCTTTTTCATGCGCTTGCTTGTACGGATTTGCCCCGACAAAAGCAGGAAGGAAAGAATGGTGAATATTGATCACTTTCATTTCCCATTTTTGCACGAATTCTTCGTCTAAAATTTGCATGTAGCGTGCGAGGACGAGTAAATCATTGCCTTGCATCAATTCATCAATTTTTTCATAGGCTTCGCGTTTGTTTTCTTTGCTGACAGGAACAACTTCAAACGGAATACCAAAGTTTTCTACAGACTCACGTAGAGCTTCGTGATTCGATACCACTTTGGTGATTTCACACGGTAAACCACCACGTGCATGACGCCATAACAATTCAAGCAATGCATGGTCAACTTTCGAGACCAAAATACCAACTTTTTTCACATCACTGACCAAAGCCAAACGCCAGTGCATGTCATAACGCTCTGCCACATTGGTTGCGAAAGTCTGAGTTAAACTTTCTTTACGGCTTTGCAAATTATCCAGCTCAAACTCAACACGCATGAAATAACGCCCCCCTTGAGCTTCAGTCGCGTATTGATCAAGTGCGGTAATATTTGCTCCCTGATGATACAAAAAGCTCGATACAGCTTGCACAATACCCGGTTTATCTTCACAGGTAATGAGTAAGCGTGCTGTGTTAGCGGTCGACATATTCATGTTGGTTGATATCACTTAATGTTAAATTAAAAAACAGCCGAGTATTCTAACGCGTTTTAAAGCTAGACTAAAGCCTTACTCAGTATCCTGATGCTTTACGCTAGAAAGACTGGCAAATAAGTCCGATGGCCCTAAAGTTTCCAGCAGGCGTTCATAGGTTTCACGGCTTTCGCCACGTAAATATGCCCCTTCCAAGAACACCATTTGACGCAGTGCTTGCCACACCCATTTCTCTTCCAAAGTATTCGAATCAGTAAGATGACCCGACATATACAAGAAGTTGGTCCAGTTGGTCAGCACAATCCATAAGTTGATGGTCAACGCCTCAATTTCTGAGTCGGTCATTTGCATCAAACCCGCTGCGACAAAGGCTCTGTAAATTTTTTGACCTTGTTGCATCACCTGACTAGCAAAACGTGGGTACATTTTGCGGAAATCTTCGTTATTTTCCACCAAATGATAGACATCACGATGTAAGAAACGATACGCCCATAACTGGCTACTCAACACTTGGAAATAACGGATTTTGTCATTGGCATCGAGTAGACGATCATCCGGCAGTGCCAGCATTTCCAACGTTTCATGCTGATACTGCTCCATCAATTCCTTAATAATTTCGCTTTTATTGCGGAAGTGATAGTACAGGTTGCCCGGACTCATCCCGAGCTCAGCTGCAATATGATTGGTTGTCACTGAACGCTCACCACGCTCATTAAACAACTGCAAGCTCAGCTGCAAAATACGTTCTTTCGTTTTTAAAGTTTTGGTCTGAGACATTCTAAAACAACCATTATTTCAATGTATTAGAACCCTAACACATAAAGTAACTTGACTATTTAGAGTATTCGCTCTAAAAATTTAATTAATCGCTAAATTTGGATATGGTCGTGCGACATGAACAGTCAAACAAAAACAACTTCAATGACACCGCATTCTTTTGATCACCAGCAACTCAACGATATGCTGGTACAGCAGAAACAAGCTTATTTACATTACCCTTTGCCAACTGCAAAGGAACGTATAGACCGATTGGCTCGGCTTAAGCGTATCTTAGTTAAGTATCAAGATCAATTTGCTGATGCAATTAATCAAGACTACGGTAACCGCTCTGTCGGTGAAACCAAAATTGGTGAGTTACTGACCTGTCTTGAACATATTAAATATTATAGCAAGCATTTAACCGGTTGGATGAAACCGTCGAAGCGCCATGTCGGTATTATCCATCAACCGGCGAAAGCATGGGTTCAATATCAACCTTTAGGTGTGGTGGGGATTATTGCCCCATGGAACTACCCGTTGTTGCTGTCAATCGGCCCATTGATTTGTGCCTTGGCGGCGGGTAACCACGCTATGATCAAAATTTCCAGCTCATCTGCTGCATTTGGTGCTGTGCTTGAAAAAGCCCTCGCTGAAGCGTTCCCACAAGAGTTGGTGGCGGTAGTCAATGGTGGCGGTCAAATTTCAGATGACTTTAGCCATTTGGCTTTCGATAAAATCATCTTTACTGGTTCAACCAATGTCGGTAAAACCGTGATGGCCGCAGCGGCAGAAAATCTTGTTCCAGTTATTTTAGAATTGGGTGGAAAATCCCCTGTACTGGTGCATCCATCGATTGACCTTGCCGATGTAGCACAACGTCTTGCGGTAGGTAAACTGTGGAATGCAGGTCAAACTTGCGTTGCGCCAGACTATGTATTCTTACCGCGTGGCAAAACTGCTGAATTCTTAGATCACTACAAAGTATGTGTTGAAGAGATGTACCCAAGCATTGCGCATAATCAGGATTACACTTCAATTATCAATGATAAACAGTACAATCGTTTGCAGGGCTATTTAGAAAATGCCCGTGATCAGGGTGCTCAAATTATTAGCTTCAATCCGCAACAAGAAGATGTCGATGCTGTGCGTAAGATCGCGCCAACCGTGCTCACTGGGGTAACGCCAGAGATGCAAATCATGCAGCATGAAATCTTCGGTCCGATCCTTCCGATCATGGAATATGATCAAATAGACGAGGTTATTGCTTTTATTAATAGCCGACCGCGCCCACTTGCTTTATACTATTTCGACTTTGATCAGGCACGTGCCGATTATGTCGCGCAACGTACCCATTCAGGACATTTCGGACAAAATACGGTATTAACTCATGTTGCCCAAGATGACCTGCCGTTTGGCGGTGTGGGGGCTTCGGGTATGGGGAAATATCACGGTCCAGAAGGTTTCTTCAGTTTGTCGCATGAACGTTCAGTGATGTCGAATCCCAAACTTTATAGTTTGAAATTCATACTTCCGCCGTTCGATAAGCCGATTCACAGACTGATTTCGAAGACTCTTCTTCGCTAAATGATCAAGGCATGAACGATCACACTAGTTGATCCTGCGTTTTGTTCAAAATCGCTTGTCTTTTAAGCGCATTTTTGATATAAAACGCCCCTTGAATGAATTCAATGTTTTTTTTGACTGGCCATACAGATTTGCTGTTGGCTAAATCAATGGAGTTACACCATGTCTAAGGTTTGCCAAGTTACCGGCAAGCGTCCAGTCGTTGGTAACAACGTCTCACACGCCAACAACAAAACTAAACGCCGGTTCGAGCCGAACCTGCATCACCACCGTTTCTGGTTAGAAAGCGAAAAACGTTTTGTACGTCTTCGTCTAACTACAAAAGGTATGCGTATTATCGACAAATTGGGCATCGAAAAGGTTGTTGCTGACCTACGTGCTCAAGGTCAAAAGATCTAAGGAGCTACGAACATGCGTGATAAAATTCGCCTAGTTTCTTCTGCTGGTACAGGTTATTTCTACACCACCACTAAGAACAAACGTACTATGCCGGAAAAAATGGAAATCAAAAAATTTGATCCAAAAATCCGTCAACACGTAATCTTCAAAGAAGCTAAAATCAAATAATTTTAGTTTTTTGGAAAAGGCGACCTATTTGGGTCGTTTTTTTTTGCATTTTTTTTATTCAAATTGCTAAAATTTTAGCATTCTTTTTTTGACATTTTCAGTGCGTGTCATTTTTACCCTTAACATAGGCTTAAGGAGTTTTTAGTGCCTCATGATGTAGAACTCATAATATTACTTGCTGTCGGCTTTGGTTTTGCCTTAATTTTTGGCTATATTGCTGCACGTCTTCGACTTCCTCCCCTCATCGGCTATCTTGTTGCCGGTATTATTATTAGCCCAAACACTCCCGGTATCGTCGGCGATATTCATCTTGCCAATCAACTGGCCGAACTCGGCGTCATGTTTCTGATGTTTGGTGTGGGCATGCATTTCTCGCTCAACGATCTGATGCAAGTCAAACGTATTGCCCTGCCCGGTGCGATATTGCAAATTGCCGTTGCAACCTTACTAGGCATGGGAGTGTCCATGCTCTGGGGCTGGAATATGGGCTCTGCTTTGGTCTTTGGCTTAAGCTTATCCTGTGCAAGTACGGTGGTTCTACTCAAAGCTTTAGGCGATCGAGGCCTACTCAACTCAGTCAACGGTAAAATTGCGGTCGGCTGGTTGTTGGTTGAAGATCTGGTCATGGTCCTCGTACTTGTGCTGCTACCTGCAACGGCAGTCCTACTAGGTGGACAGCCATTAACTGAAAATGCTGCGGATGAAAATATCTGGCTCACCCTCGGTATAACTTTACTAAAAGTCATGGGCTTTATTGCCTTCATGCTCATCATTGGTAAACGTTTGGTCCCGATGATTATGCAAGTGGTGGCCCGTTTAGGTTCGCGTGAATTATTTACCTTAACCGTAGTTGCTGCTGCCGTTTCTATTGCCTTTGGCGCATATAAAGTTTTTGGCGTATCGATGGCCTTGGGCGCCTTCTTTGCCGGCATGGTGGTGAAAGAGTCTGACTTTAGTCATCGCGCTGAAGAAGAAACACTCCCACTTCGTGAAATTTTTTCAATTCTATTCTTCGTTTCTGTCGGGATGCTCTTTGACCCGCGCATTTTAATCGAGCAACCACTGCATGTATTGTTTGTGGTTGCCATTATCATGATTGGTAAAACCATTGCCGCGATGGCCTTAGTGCTGTTTTTCCGCTATCCCATCAATACGGCGTTAACCGTCGGTGCGAGCTTGGCACAAATTGGGGAATTTTCCTTTATTTTGGCAACGTTGGGGGTATCGCTCAATTTACTTTCCATGGAAGGCCAAAACCTGATTCTTGCTGGTGCCCTAATTTCGATTACACTTAACTATTTTGTATTCTCAGCTATAGAACCTGCACAAAAACTGATTCGTGAGCGCTCGAATTTGGCCCGTTTGCTTGAACGTAGTGGTGACCCATTAGCCATGTTGCCGGATGAGGTCTCACAGGATTACCTGCGCGATCAAGTGGTACTTGTTGGCCACGGTGAAGTGGGGCGGCGTATTACGCGTGAATTAATGCATGAAAACATTAAAGTGGTGATTGCCGAAGAAAACCGTGAAATTGTTGAGGATCTGCGTGAAAAAGGCATTGCTGCGGTATCTGGGATTGCCACCGAACCCGGCGTGCTGATTCAAGCGCATATTCAACATGCACGCCTATTGGTTATCTCCCCAATGGATATTTTAGATATTCATAAGATTGTCGATATTGCGAAAACGTTGAATCCATCCATTCAAGTTTTAGTCTGTGCAGAAAGTAAGGAAGAAGCTGAAGTGATTCGCCGTGACAACATTGGTGAGGTCTACTATGCCAAAGAAGAAATGGCGAAAAATATGAGTAATCATATTTTAAATCAAATTCAAATCGCGCATCATCAAACGCCGACGCATTAGATAGGCAACACATAAAGAAGGCCTGACAGCAATGTATCGCCTTCTTTTTATATTGCAGATCAAGGCATATTTAAATACACAAATTGGATCTATTTATCCAGTAACCCAAAATGCAATACATTGAATTTAAAAGATAACTATATAAAATAACCATAAGTAAAATATACTGCCCAAAATACACTCCAACAAAAACGAGAGAAAAAATGTTCATCATCTACTTAGGCTTGGCCATCATTTTCCTGGGTGCTTTAGGCTTTTTAATCGCTGCTTTTAAAAACAGTATTTTATGGGGAATTGGCTGTTTACTGTTTTATCCCATCTCGATTGTCTTTCTGATCTTGTATTGGCAAGATGCCAAAAATCCATTTTTCTTGCAGCTAATTGGGATCTTTATAGTGTTTTTAGGTGCCATGTTTCTCTCTCCCACCGAGCTTGAAACGATTTAAGCATTCAATTTCACGCACAATAAAAAACACACTCATCGGTGTGTTTTTTATTGGTCATAACAAGAGGCATTAGCTCATAAATTTAGGCTTTTCATCGACCACTTCGGCATGCCATTCATCTACTTGTTTTTCCAACAAACCAAAGAGCGCAGCCTGAATCATCTGTTGAGCAATCACATTCATTTGGTCGCCCAAGATATTACGCAATTCTTCATTGAATTGGATGGTGACCAAGGGATCTTTTTCGGAGCCTGCATTGCGTAATGCTAACTCACCACCTTCCAATTGAACCAACTCAAGAATCGCTTCCTGGTTCCCAAATAATTCTTTCAACTGTTCTATAGACATATAACCTCCATGCGCAACATGGTGACAAAAGCATCCGCACTTTGCATTACTTAGATAATCTTATATCGGGCTAAATTTATTAAATTCAAGTACCAATGATCAGATTAAAATTCTACCATTTCATTACGGAAGCCATCGATCAATTGTGTAAGCTCACGGTGCCATTCACGTAAAATCGCACTGTCAGGTAACCACGCTTGCGGGGTTTGCGTCACTTTGATAATTAAATTTGATGAGGTCTCATCTTCAGGTTCTGGTGCAGTAGGTTCAGGCGCATACTGACAAAAACGATAAGCGCGTTTCAACTCGGCAATAAATCCTTGCTTCGCCAGTTGCTGCATGACCGTAACTTCGGGAGAAATCTGCCCCTTTTCAGCCATGAGTGTTTCAATTGATTTTAATGTCGGTGTAGGATCATTTAAGCGATAGTAACGTACCAGTTCTTGCAAGAATGCCAATAGCGCCCCCTGCAAATGAAATACCGCAGCTTCACGATGGGCTTGAGCTTGTTGAACATGTTCTGTTTGCTCTACGTGCTGGCACGATAAACGTGCAAAATAAAGTTTCTGATTGGTACGATCGGCATGAAAGCGAGCAACACGAGACATGAGTGATTCCATTGAAATGGCGAATTGGAGAGTAATATAAATTAAATCTTGTTTATTTTTTTCGCAATCGGCTTTTTTCTATGATGCCTCCATCAAGATCACAAAACTTACTTTATTGGCTATTTTTTAAACATAAAAAAGGAGCAATCCACTGCTCCTTTTTTATTTATGCTTTTGGTTGGTCTTCCGCAGACTTCACGCGAATGCCCATACCTTTCACTTTTAGCGTATTCAGCCCTTTAATGGCTTTCACCGCTTCACGGCCATTTGGCATTTCAACAAAGCCAAAGCCTTTTGATTTTTTCGTTTCCGCATCCATAACTACGACAGCAGATTCTACTGCGCCAAAAGGTTTAAATAATTCAACCAGTTCAGCTTCAGTAATTGAACGCTCTAAGTTACGTACTAAAATTTTCATTCAATCTTCCAAATAGACCGCATCATCAAAAAGCATTGGTCTATTGTGCTTTTTAACTTGCGTGTAAATCACGTCAAAAATCTATTTTAATCGAGATCGATACCAAAATCTAAATTAATCGATTTTCTTTCAATTAATGCACTCTTCACCGTCTGCTGGCGGGGTTTGTAATGCGTTTCTAAACTACAGAGGTTTCGGGTTAAATCATTCAGGAAATAACTTTCAATTTTACGACCCTGCTCATCTACGGTTTCCCGCGCCCAATGATTTAAGTTTTGCTTGGTCAAAATCAATTCATTTTGTGCACGTGTTAAAGCCACATACAAGACACGACGTTCTTCTTCCACTTCGTCAAAATCGCCTTGCGCACGTGAATTTGGATATTGACCCGGTGTCACATTCGCTACATAGCAGACCTTTTGCTCAGTCCCTTTGGCCGAATGAATGGTAATCAAGGTCACGACATCGGTGTCGGACTGACGTTCGATTTCTGAGATTGAAACCGGATCGAGCACATATTCTTCCAAAAACTCACTGAGCTGTGCATGTTTTGAAGCCAGTTGTTTCACTAAGTCAAAATCACCCTGACGACGATTCCAATCCTTTTTATAGTTTTCTGCCAGCTGTTCAGAAATCGCCTGTATAGCGAGGTTGATACATTCTTGAACTTGATCTTTAAGCACAGACATTTGCTTCATCATCAAAATGGCGTGGTTCGGCACTTTGCCAAATTTTTCCAGTTTTTCGCTGATGACCTGCATATCCGGATCGAGCAAAATTTGCTGAGACAATTTACTCGCCCCGACATCGCCCACGCCATTCCACAAAGTCAGAAAACGCATCCACGCAATATCATCCAGCGGATTGACCACCACACGCAGCACACTAAGTAAGTCTTTCACATGTGCGGTTTCTAGTAATTTCATGCCGCCAATAAAACGATAAGGTACATTTGCCGCAATACATGCCGCCTCGATATGCCTTGCCGCAAAACTTGAACGCACCAAAACCATGTGATCTGACCATTTACTGCCTTCAAGGTAGTGACGCTCTTTGATGTCAATCGCAATCCATTTAGCTTCATCAAACTCATTCGGGAAGATGTGCATTTTCGGTTTCACACCTTCACCACGATAAGCATCCAAACGCTTGTCATATTTAATTTCGGATTGATCAAGTAACCAATTCGACAGGTCTAAAATTTCTTGAGTTGAACGATAATTTTGTTCCAACTTATAAATTTGTGCATTGGGCACACGTTCTTTAAAATGGTGAATATTTTCAAAGTCCGCACCACGAAAGCCATAAATAGACTGGGCATCATCACCCACACAGAACAGGCTGACACGTTCTTTTAGCGGCTCCAATAACGCCCATTGTAAAGGATTGGTGTCCTGCATTTCATCAACCAACATGTGGCGACAAATGGAAGCTACATAATCCACTAGCCCTTCTGACTCCGCCAAAGCCTTCGCCACAATAGCCAAAATATCATCATAATCCAGAAAGCTACGCGTACGTTTACGCGCTTCATATTCTTTCATGATGTCGGCAATTTGCTCTTTTAACGCAAAATACTCAGGCATTTGCTTTTCCAGTGCAATGCTAAGTTTTTGCCGTGTATTACGTGCAAAGGAATATAGATCACACAGTTCTTTCGGCTTGGGTAGATGATTGGGATTTTTCTTATCGTCCCGCCCACGAATCAAGCGGAACATCATCAGCTGATCATCGCGATCAATAATGGAAAATTGCTCTAGACCAAATGCTTTTGGAATTCGACGTAGTAAATACATACAAAAAGTATGAAACGTTGAGGCGCGCAGGCCTTTAGCTTGATCGCCCAAAGCCAACTCCACTCGCGCCACAATTTCACTTGCGGCACGGCGAGTAAAAGTCAAAATTTGAATTTGATTGGCCGGCACACCTTGATCGATCAAGTAGGCTGCACGTGCCACGATGGTTTTGGTTTTACCACAACCTGCACCTGCTAAGACCAAACTATGTTGTGCTTCAGTCGTTGCGGCTTGTTTTTGTTGAGGATTTAATTCATCAATCAGGTTGGCTAAACTCATGGTGTCTCATCGCGCTCAGGATGATGGCTAGTTTAACAGAGCTAGTTACAGAAAACTTGGTATGAAAATCTAGAAAGAATGGGCTTCGTGTCAGGCCACATGAATGCTGCGGTTATTTAGTGATGTGGACATATCATCTGAATAACAAGAAGTTTGGATACTCTGCAAGAGTGTAAACACATTTAAAAAATTACACATCATCAATCAAAGTGTGTACAAATACTCCTACGGCTTGCTCCAAATTCACTTCGGCATTTTTCAATGCATCCACTAAAGTACAGTCTGGTGGGTTAATCCCAATAATCTGTGTAAAGCCTAAATCATACAGCGCTTCAATCCCCTCACCGACCAAACCGGCAAAGGCAATCACAGGCTTATTCAACCCTTTCGCCACCTGAGCCACACCAAAAGGTGTTTTGCCCAATTGAGTTTGCACATCGATTTTACCTTCACCCGTCAACACATAATCGGCCTGCAAAATTTTTTCAGCTAATTGCGATACTTCGATGATCAACTCTACACCTGAGCGGATGCTTGCACCGGTAAAGGCCATCAAACCAAAACCTAAGCCACCTGCCGCTCCTGCACCTGCAATATGTCGCCTTTCAACCTTCAGCGTGGACTCCACCCTATTGGCAAAATGATTGAGGTTTTGCTCTAAGGTTCTGACCATCTTTGCATCTGCCCCTTTTTATGGTCCAAATACAGCAGACGCACCTTGCTCGCCACAGAGCGGATTATTGACATCACTGGCAATAATGATCTCTGTCTGGGCCAAACGCGCATCGAGTTGTGACAGGTCGATACTTTGGATCTGATCAAGGTTGCCGCCACAGACTGATATTTCCTGTCTCTGTGTATTTAAGAACTTCGCTCCCAACGCCTGAGCCATGCCTGCGCCTGCATCATTGGTCACACTACCACCTAAACCAATGATGATTTTTGATACACCCAGAGCTAAGGCGGCGCGAATCATTTCACCTGTACCGAACGTCGAGGTCAGCATCGGATTACGCAATTCAGGGCTTAATAAATGAATCCCATTGGCTTTTGCCATTTCAATCACAGCGGTTTTGCCCTCATCAATCAACCAAAAATAAGTTTGCACTTTTTGATCGACTAACGGTCCTGACACCTCAACCTGAATATTTTGACCACCACATGCTGCAACCAATGCATCGACCGTACCTTCCCCGCCATCGGCCATAGGCACAAGAATACATTTTGCCTGCGGATCTACTTTTTTAATACCGCGTTGCATGGCAGCACAAGCTTGCTGAGCCGTCATACTTTCTTTAAATGAGTCAGGTGCCAGTACAAAAGTCGTCATAAATTCGCTCAAATTAGGCTTGCCCTTCACCATAACGGATTTAAAATTTCAGGTACATTTAAAATTTTGATAGGCGAACAATGTCACGTATTAATTTGGGTCAATCTGCACCGGAACTATATAAAAAAATTGCTGAACTTGATGCACTTGCCATGCAAAAAATTGCCGAAGCAGAACTGTCTGAAGGTTTTGCCCATTTATTAAAATTAAGAGCCTCTCAAATCAATGCCTGTGCTTTTTGTATTCGTCTGCACACGCAAGATGCGATGCAAACAGGTGAAACTATTGAACGGATCAGCCTACTCAACGCTTGGCGTGAAACGGCATATTATGATGAAAAAGAACGTGCGGCATTAACCTTGATCGAAGCCATCACTTTAGTGGCAGATGGCCAAGTACCGGATGCTGTTTATGAAGATGCCTTGCCCTTTTTAACCGATGCACAAATCAGTGCGGTTGAATGGTTGGCCATTGTGATTAATGCATGGAACCGTATTGCCATTAGTAGTCGTTACAGCGTTCAACCTTAAATAAAGCCATAAAAAAGAGCGTCTATGCACTGCTGTCCCACAATTTTCATAAGAAGAGCCTCAATTGAGGTTCTTCTTATTTTCGCCATTTTTTATCGGGCATAAAGAGTGATCTTAATAGCTTCCTTTCAAATAAATTGACCTGAATAATCCTCA
>NZ_JBLZXR010000034.1:0-3485 GCF_050285345.1 Acinetobacter sp. | reverse complement strand
TCAGTCGTTTTAAATTCTCAATTAGGTAATCCTCCTTTACAGTTGGAAAAATTAATTAAAAGTTGAGATTGGCGTAATTCATCTAATTTAACGAGCCTGTTAAACCATGAAAATGGCTGTTTAGCTCGACTTATCTTATTGGCCACGTAAGGTCTGTTGATAAAAACGCCATTCATCTTCAAGCATTTTCTTTAAGCTTTGCTCAGGCTGCCAATTCAATACGCGTTCCGCCTTTTCAATATTGGCACCCAATTGATCATACTCCTGATTTGGATAATACGTAGAATCTATAGTTTTAATTTCAGATTGAGTCACTTCTGCGATGGTATCGAGTAGTTTTTGAATCGAAATCAACTCACCTGCAATATTAAAGGCTTCACATGCAAACTGCTGCGTTGGCAGCCATTGTAAGCACTGCCATATAGCTTTACAGCAATCCAGCACGTGTAAGAAACTCCGCTCTACCGTACCATCTTCTGTTTTGGCCTGTTTCCGCAGTTCAATATAATCTCTTTGCATTGCGCCAACTTGCATTGCCAGTGGCACAATATTTTTCGGTAAAGGTGTCACAAACTCACCTAATACTCCGTGTTCAAATGCACCCGCGATATTACCAAGTCGTAAAATGGCAATTTTCCACTCATTATCCGTCCGTGCAGTATCACGAATAATTTCCTCAACCATTTGCTGTGATTTTACATAAGGGTTTGGATAGGTGTAATTAAATATAGTGTCTTCTGTGAGTGCTGCGGAAGATTGACCATACACAGCCAGACTTGATAAATGTACTAAGGTTCGTACACCGGTTCTTTGCATCGCGCGTAATAAACTCATGATGCAACTGACATTATCATTATAATATTCAAGAGGTTTTAACACAGACTCTTCTAATGATTTAAAGCCTGCTGCATGGATCACCGCATCAACAGAATATTGCTCAAAGACTTTATTTAATGCCGGTGTATTGCGGATATCCAGCTTGACAAAAGGCACATACATGCCTGAAATATATTCGAGTCGTTCCAATGTTTGTAAGTTTGCATTCGATAAATTATCGACAATAATGACTTCTTGACCCTGAGCCATTAAACTCAAGGCGATATGTGAGCCTATAAAGCCTAAACCACCAGTCACTAAAACCATTGTATAATACCTTTTTTTCTTATGAAGTCAGAATAACAGTCCAAAGGCTGCTTATTCATTTAGTGAATTTCGATGAGTACCTTATTACTAATTACCGCCTCACCTACTTCAATTCATGCTTGGCATGCTTTAGGTCTTGCGCAAGCACTCAAACAAAAAGATGAAAGCTTTCGAGTTTTTTTCTATCAAGATGGTGTGAATGTAGCGAACTCCCTACAATGGGTGCCAGATGATCAACTCAGACTTACACAGGAATGGCAAAAACTCGAAATTCGCCTACCTGTTTGCGTCAGTGCAGCTTTAGCACGTGGAATTATAGATCAGGAAAATGCTCAGCGACATCAAATCCAGCAATACAACCTAGCAGCTCAGTTTGAGTTAGTCGGCCTAGGTGAACTTGCGGATGCTGTACAGTCAGCCGACCGCTTAATTCAATTCTAAGTCTTTAATTTCCACGAATTTGTTGCATTTAAAAGGAATATTGTTTGAAAACTGTACTCGTTGTATTAACCCATGCAAATCTTGCAAGTTTACAAGTACATGAAAGCTTGTCTGCCACCATGGTTTTGGCAACATTTGGCTGTGAGGTCAAAGTTTTGTTTAAAGATGCTGCGCTGAGCTTACTGAATGCTGAACAGGAGTTTAACCAGTTCAAGCATGCTTTTAAATTAGCATCTAACTTGGTCGATAGTTTTGAATTTTATGATCTCACTCCGATTTTGATCGAACAAAAAAATGCGCAACACCCGTTTGTGGTCAATGCCGAGCAAGAACTTGAATTTGTTGAATTGAATGCTGAATTAATTCAACGTTTTGATCATGTGCTGTATTGGTAATTGAGGAATTATAAATGTCAAATTCAACCCTTTACCTCCTACAATCCAGTTATGCAAATACCTCTCAAAGCATTACGCAGTTAGGTCAGTTCATCGCTGCGGGTGATGCCATTGTGCTCATGGGTGAATCGGTGTTATTCATTACAGATGAACAAATCCAGCAATTGGGCACATGTTATGTGCTCGAACAAGACGTACAAATTTTAGGAAAACATGCCCACTATAATCACATGCACGTGATTAATTATGCTCAGTTTGCTGACCTCTGCTTGCAATATATGCGCTGTATTAGCTTAAAATAATCGCCAAATATCGAAGTGTGTTTTACTGTTTTTCTACAGCATAGAACGACGGATTGCACCGATTGACTCAAAATATTGGATAAACCATGAATCTTGAACTAGACCAAGACGGACATTTGGTGGATTACACCATTTGGAATGAAGCTGTCGCACAAGAGTTAGCGAAAAGCTTAGAGCTTGAACTAAGCCCTTGGCATTTTGAAATTTTACAAGCCGTTCGCCAGTTCTATCAACAGTTTGGTCACTCACCTGCAACACGCCCACTGATTAAATATTTAATGAAAACGGTTAGCCCAGAAGTTAACAACGCTGTACTTCAAGAGAAATTTAATACTGGGCTTGTAGCACGACATTTAAGTCGTCTTGCAGGCATTCCTAAACCTGCAAACTGTCTCTAATCGAATTATTTTTATGCAGTTTTAGTTAGATTTACTTAGGCTATTCAGATTAAATAATACGTCTCACTTAAGCTTGTTTGAGTTGATTAATGGCATTGAAATAAGCTTGAGTGAAAACCGGTTTTACCTGTTTAGCATGGATCGGTTCATGACAACATGAACATACCATCAAGGGCTGAAAGGTTTGGCAGCAGTGCTGATGTACATATTCCACAGGTGAACCTTCACCATTGTCCATATATTGGTCTGCCCAATGGGTCATGGCTAATAAAATTGGATATAAATCTAAACCTTTCTGTGTGAGTCGGTATTCAAAACGTTCCTGTCGATCAACATACGGAGCTTTGACTAAAATCTCCTGCTCGACTAGGCGTTTTAAACGATCTGACAATACATGCCGTGTCACGCCAAGATTTTCCTGAAAATCATCAAAGCGACGAATACCCATAAAAGCATTCCGGATAATGAGCATGGTCCAACGATCACCTAGTACTGAAAGTGCCCGTGCGACTGAACACGGTTGTTGCCCAATTTCATCCCATTTCATCTCTTTGATCCATTATTCAAATCTTGCTAGAGACAAATTAATTCATTCATCGATTTTTTGCAAAATCATTTATACCTTGCACAGTTTTACCTGAGTCAGTCCAGTTTTACTTTATGATGAATGATCGATTTTGTCTTGTTCAAACATACAAATATATCGGTTAACGTTCAGTTTTATAAACAAACGCCAATCTCAACTTTTAATTAATTTTTCCAACTGTAAAGGAGGATTACCTAATTGAGAATTTAAAACGACTGAA
>NZ_JBLZXR010000033.1:0-23302 GCF_050285345.1 Acinetobacter sp. | reverse complement strand
AGATTTCGACACCTTTATCAAAACGGGTAACTTTCTCTTTTTCAAGATCAATGTCCGATCAGATCTGAACTAATACACTTTATGTTGATGGTAAATTTGATGAATTTGCTGTTTAAGCTCTGCGTATTTATCGGTCACATCAAGCTTTACCTTGTGATAATAGAAGCTACTTCTTGCTAAATTACCGATAGATAACAGTAAAGGTAATGGAAAATCTTTACTTAAATCATGAATCAGCCTTGCTTGTTGGTCTTTTTTGGGGGATTCAGCAAGGCATCGAGCTTTTTTAGGTAAGCATTCTCGGCACGTAAATATTGTAATTCACGTTGAAGTTCAGCATGTGTTTTTTCATGATCAGGCTTATTAACAATATATTGATGTTTGTTTTTTGACATGGATGGTCTGCCTTTGGGATTGTGTTTTAATCCAAGAATACCATCTGTTTTATAAATTTTACGCCATACGCCAATCAAACTTGGTGATGAAATATTAAACTTGAGTGCTGTATCAGATAAACTTAAGCCTTCTTTTTTCATTACTTTGAGTACATTGAGTTTAAATTCAGTGCTGTAAATGGTCTTGCTGGATTTCGGCTTTATTGCATCTATACCGCCCGATTCGAATTGTTTTACCCACTTAGAAACATCTTTCTCATTGACTGCAAAATGTTTGGCTGTTGAAGAGTATGTCTGCCCTTGAGCATAATATGCAATGACAGCTTGCTTGAACTTTAAATCGTATTTCATAAAAATACCCTACAAGTTGTGTCCAACTTATAGGGGTCAGTTCATTTAAGGGAGGTTTTTTAACTCAATTAACGATTATTGTTTTCGTCATCTTGAGTATCATCAAATTTTGTTTCGCCTTCGAAACCAGCACTTTGACCACCAAAGCCTCCTTGCTGACTGCCGAAGCCAGCTGCGCCTTGACCACCAAAGCCGCCACCTTGACTACCGAAGCCACCTTGACCACCGAAGCCACCTTGACCACCAAAGCCACCTTGACCACCAAAGCCACCTTGACCACCGAAGCCACCTTGCTGACCGCCGCCAAAGCCGCCTTGTTGACCGCCACCGAAACCACCCTGTGGACCACCGAAGCCAGCTGCGCCTTGAGCACCAGCAGGAGCACCAGCAGGACGTGGATTACGTGCAGGAACTACAGTTGAGATTGCATGTTTATAAACCATTTGGCTTACAGTATTTTTCAAAAGAACGACGTATTGGTCAAATGACTCAATATGACCTTGTAATTTAATGCCGTTTACCAAAAAGATAGAAACTGGAATACGTTCTTTACGGAGAGAATTTAAGAACGGATCTTGTAAAGTTTGACCTTTAGACATGTTATAACTCCAAAAAATAATAAAAATCAGCGCAAAAACTACCTTTATTTTTCAATTAAAAATTATCAAAAAGGTAGTCCCTAAATTTTGCTTTATCCGTAGCAGTTTCGCAAGTCTTCTTGAGCCTGCTTCGCTGTTAAATATGTAGTAAATTTATGCGTTTCTTGCAAAGATCTTAACCAAGTATATTGACGTTTTGCAAGTTGTCGTGTTGCAAAAAGTGCTTTATCCTCCATTTCTCGTTGTTTTTCGCTACTTTGGTCACTATTTTTTAAAAAATCGAAGGCTTGACGGTATCCCACCGATCGCATTGAGGGTAAGTTCTCACTCAAATCGTATTTTCCAATCAGACCCTTTACTTCATTTAAAAATCCAATGTCCCACATTATTTGTAAACGCTGGGCTATACGCTCATGTAATTCTAATCGGTCCGGCAACAAAGCGTAATTATGAAAATTGTAACGGTATGGTAAGTTCTTCGGTTGCTCTGCTTGCAACTTGGTAATAGGCTGTCCAGTTAACTTATAAACTTCCAACGCACGAATAATCCGTTGCTTGTCACTGGGTTTAAATTTCTCACCCGCAAGTGGGTCGACCTGACAAAGTTCTGCATAAACCGCTTCCCAGCCTTCTCGTTCAGCTTTAGTCTCAATTTCTGCACGAACCGCATAATCCGCACTTGGTAAATTTGACGACAGACCTTCCAACAATGCTTTGTAATACAACATCGTACCCCCAACCAAAATCGGGGTCACACCACGTGCATGCATGTCATCAATCAGTACACAAGCATCTTCAACAAAGTTTGCGGCCGAATAAACTTCAAGCGGGCTAATAATATCAATCAGGTGATGCGGATAACGTGCCAATTCCGCTTTACTTGGTTTGGCCGTTCCAATATCCATATCACGAAAAACCAATGCAGAGTCGACAGAAATCAGCTCAAATCCACCTTGCTCATACAGCTCACATGCCAGCGCGGTTTTGCCACTTGCAGTTGGTCCCATTAAATTAATGACCGGCAATTGATTCGACATGTAAAACTACTCTCCTCGAGCAAAAAGTTTATCAAGTTGTGCCAATGGAAAAGCACGCCATGTTGGACGACCATGATTACATTGACTGGCAAATTCAGTCTGTTCCATTTGACGCAATAGCGCATTCATTTCAGACAAACTGAGGATGCGATGTGCGCGCACTGCCCCATGACATGCCATACCCGCGAGAATTTGATCGCGTTTTTGTAATAAACCTGCGACTTGATCGCTTGGATCTAAATCATTCAGTAACTCAGGGATCAATGCATCAAAATCAGCTTTATGCAAAATAGCAGGTACACCACGGACAATCACTTGTTCATCGCCATATTGATCTATTTCAAGCCCTAAGCGTGCAAGTTGTTCTTTTAACTCATCCACCCGCATGGCTTGCATTCGATTAATACTCACCACTTTAGGAATCAATAACTGCTGTGAAGTCCAAAACTCAGGTTTATCCCAAGCCGACTTCATTTGCTGTAACACAATGCGTTCATGTGCGGCATGCATATCTACAATAATTAAACCTTCGGTGTTTTGCGCCAGTATATAAATCCCGTGTAACTGTGCAATGGCGATCCCCAATGGATGCTCATCCACTTTTTGCTGGATATGTGCTTGCAAAGACTGTTCGGCATCATTTGATGTGTCAGATGATCGAAGTGGTGCTAGATAGCTCTGTAAGGCATTATTTAGCTGTTTTGAACCCATATTCGTGGAATTATAGTGACTGGCTTGATTTGAGCCATTTAAGAGCTGCTGAGCCTTATATTCATCAGCTAGTCCTACTTGAGCAGAGTCCGAAGTATATTGCACAGGTGTAGGCGAACTAAAATCCGTTAAACCACCGGCAATGTCGGGACTGACAAATGCATGTTGTGGTGCACTGGTTTCCGTATTTTGATGTAACTGAAATTGTTCTTGATGTCTTGGCTGTGGAATCTGGCTTTCTGGAATTTGCCCATCCAACTTCATTGCGGTTGAAAGTTCGGCCGTTGCGGTTTGAAACTGCGCTAGCGTGGATTTTGCGTAATGGCGAACAAATTCATGAACTTCACGTTGATTTAAAAAACGAATTTCATGTTTAGTCGGGTGGACGTTGACATCAATATTTTCTGGATCAACTTCCATAAATAGCAAATAAGCTGCATGTTGATGGCCATGCAAAATACCGTCGTACGCCATACGTAAAGCATGTGATACCGTCTTATCTTTGACAATACGACCATTCACATAGACATATTGCATATCTGCTTGCGCGCGCGCATCCGACGGATGTCCGAGCCAACCACTTAAACGCATATTGATGCTATCCGCATCCATCCAATAAGCATTTTCAGTAAATTGACGTCCCAACAATTGTTGCACGCGCTGAAAACGGAGTGCGCCACTGTCTGCAATTGGTAAATTCAGTTTAATGCTGTTGTTATGCTCTAGTACAAAGCGAATATCAAAATGAGTCAGTGCTAATCGACGAACAATCTCTTCAATATGTCCAAACTCGGTGCCGGGCTTTTTTAAAAATTTACGTCGTGCAGGTACATTAAAAAATAAATCCTGCACACGAATAGTTGTGCCTTGCGCTGCAGCAACAGGTTGAATTTCTTGCGAGTCAAAAGCTGTGCCATTGACTTCAACCTGATAACCCACGCCATCATCATTTTGACTACTGGTTAAAGTTAAGCGTGATACCGCCGCAATCGAAGCCAAGGCTTCCCCACGAAAACCCAAACTGACAATCGCATGTAAATCTTCAGCGGTTTGAATTTTACTGGTCGCGTGGCGCATCACTGCAAGCGGTAAATCCTCATGATGAATCCCTCGACCATTGTCAATAATTTCAATCAGTGTACTGCCACCTTGTTCCACACGAACAATCAGTTCGGTTGCGCCTGCATCGATAGCATTTTCCAGTAATTCTTTGACGACAGACGCAGGACGTTCAATTACTTCCCCTGCAGCAATTTGGTTGGCTAAAGCAGGATCAAGCGTTCGAATTCGGCGGGCACTGAGATCATTCAGCATGGTTAAATTTTTGCTCCAGCGCGTGTTGCAGGGATTCTGAGTTAGACGTTAAAGTGGCTTTACGGCTAAGCTCATCTTCTGATTTTTCAATATTAATCACCAAGTCTGCTGTTGGGATTTCATCTCCACCTTTGGATGGCCATTCAAATAAAAACAATGCATTAGGCATTTCTAAATAGTCACGAATACCCATCAATTCTAATTCATAAGGGTCATTAAGGCGGTATAAATCAAAGTGAAAAATATCTTTGCCTTGAATATTGTACGGTTCAACCAATGTATACGTTGGACTTTTCACCGCACCTTGATGGCCTAGTTGTTGTAGGAAATAACGGGTTAACGTGGTTTTTCCTGCACCCAAATCGCCAATTAAATACACCACACCCGTAGTAAAATGCGTCGCCAGTACGGTAGCTAAGTTTTGGGTATCGACTTCACTATTTAAATCCAGACTGAATGAATACTGCATATTACTCACAACATGTACATAATAATTAAATATGATAGCATCGCACCGTCCAAAATTGATATCTCAGCCTTTCGGTTTGAGCATTTTTCACAACACATGTAGCACAATATTCATCCAGCTTTAGATCAACCTCATGCCTCATTCCGAATTTACCCCAGCTATGATCAATGGTGTCAGTGCCAGCCGAGTTTTCCTAGATGCCAATAAATCGACTGCATCCACAGTCTTTGAATATTTGTGTCAGCAATTTCCACATATTTCAGCCGAAGAATGGCAACAACGATTTCAAGATGGCTTGGTCTTTGCGGAAAATGGGCTAGTCTTAACGATTGAAAGCGCATTTGTAGCAAACCATCATGTGTTTTATTACCGTTTTTTAGCGCATGAAATACATGTGCCCTTTGAACATCAAATTTTATTTGAAAATGATCATTTTATTGTAGTGGATAAACCGCATTTTTTGACCATGAGTCCAACCGGACAATATGTACAAGAAACCCTGTTGGTCCGTTTAAAAAGGCAGACACAGATTGAACATCTCACACCTATTCATCGTCTAGACCGTGAAACGGCTGGAGTTGTTCTGATTTCAAAATGTGTGGAAAGCCGAGGGTTGTATCAACAAATGTTTGCCACGCGCCAAGTGCAAAAAACCTATCATGCCATTGCGGGCTATCGAGCCGATTTAAAATTTCCCATGACCACACACTATCGTATGGAAAAAGGCCTTCCCTTTTACACCATGCAAGTTATTGCCGGTGAGCCAAATAGTGAAACCCACATTGAACTACTTGAACAGCATGGTGAATGGGCAAAATATGAATTAAAACCACATACTGGCAAACAACATCAATTAAGAGTCCATCTCAACCAACTCGGTATCGCAATTCAAAACGACCCGCTTTATCCGGTGGTTCAACACAAGGCTGAAGATGATTTCAGTCAACCTTTACAATTACTTGCGAAGCATATTCAGTTTATTGATCCTGTGACACAACAGACTTTTCAGTTCAGTTCTGCCCATGAATTGACACTGTAATCTGATTGTCATTACATTTAGTTGATAAAATAGCATCGAACAATATTGAATTTATGGTAGTTTTGATTAGAATAAATGCGAAAAGTTAAGTATTTAAAAGCTTTCTAAGAATATGAGAAAAACTGAAGTCTACCAAATCCGCCTCGATTCACAAGAAAAGAAGCAAGCATTTGCTGTATTTAAACAACTTGGAATTACGCCAGCGCAAGCGGTGCGTTTATTCTTTAAACAAGTGGTTTTAACCAAATCCATCCCCTTCTCGATTGAAAATCAAAATATCAATGTTGAACAATTGATTAAACTACGTAAGCTGAAACAGCAAGAGGCTCAAGCGATTGCCAATACAGACATCAGTCCCGCCGAACTTGAGATTTTAAATAACGATCCTTTATTAGATGATGACCATCTCGATCTGTTTGAAGAACTCAATGCGATTTTGGGCGAAAGTGACAAAATTTAACACTGTCGCATTTATAAACAATTTATAAATCAACCAATTTCAAAATTTCGATATGCTTCATGCAAGACAGATAAAAATAGCATGGAGTATATAAAAGATGATTGTTAGACGCGCAACCGAAGTAGATCTCCAACCTCTCGCTGTTTTATTTGATGAATACCGTCAATTTTACGGCACCTCTTCAAACCTTGATATTTCACTAAAATTTCTCACCCAACGTTTTGAAAATAACGAAAGTGTTATCTTTATTTGCCTGAAAGATGAAGTTATTACAGGCTTTATTCTGCTGTATTTAGGCTTTTCATCCGTTGCTTGCTCAACCTATTACATTTTAGATGATGTCTATGTCACGCCAGTCTATCGCCGTCAGGGTTCGGCACGTCAGTTAATCGACACCGCCATCTTGTTTGCACAACACGAAAAAGCTCTAAGAATTAGCTTAGAAACTCAAAAAAATAATTACCATTCTCACCAATTATATGAATCTATGGGCTTCGTCAAAGACGATGAATTTAGAACTTATCACTATTTTATGCGCTAAAAAAATCTGTGCGATGCACACATCTAAACGCTTAATTGAAAAGATATTTAAGCGTTCAAAAACGTTTCAATCTTTCGATGATTTGAAATGACTTTTACACTGGTATAATTTAAAGATAAAAGCCATCCACACACGTTAAAGTCTATTGCTGACGAAATTTAGATTGTTCAATTTTTTCTGTACTGAGATACATCCATTCACCTTCAGCAAGATCATTTAATCCGAGTTGGCCAATTTGCGCGCGATGTAATGTTTCGACTTTATTGCCCACTGCGGCCAGCATCCGTTTCACTTGATGATATACCCCTTGATGCACAGTCATTTGTAATTTATGGGTAGCAAGCAGCTTGATATCGGTTGCTGCAAAGACGCCATTTTCATTGCGCAGCTCTACACCTTGCTCCAATTGTTGAATTTGTTCAGCCGTCACTGCATCTGCGGTTTGCATAACATAGACTTTCGGTACATGCTTTTTCGGATGGGTCAGCGCTTGTAAATACTGCCCATCATCAGTGAGCAATAACAAACCTGTGGTGTCTTGATCGAGACGCCCCACACATTGCAACCCACGATTTAATAACACCTCATCAAACAATTCAAACACACTGAAATGATGGGTCGCTTGATGTGAGCATTCATAGCCTTTGGGTTTATTGAGAGCAATATACAAATGTTCGCGGTACACGTATTCTTCGCCATACACACTGAAACGTAAATCCTTTAAATCAAGTTTAAGTTTAGGATGATCTACAACCTCACCATTGATTTCGACAGCACCATTTTTAATTAATCGCTGGCAGTATTTCCGCGAACCAAAACCTTGTGATTGCAGCATTTTTTCCAAAAACATAAACCAACCTAAATTCAATTTTCCATTGGCTATTTTAGCCTGAAAGACCCGAGGCTGACGACTTAAATCTATTGAACAAACTCATAACAGCTTTTACCAACGCCCTTTACTTCCGTGATCTGGGTTAAACTATCGTTCTCCCTGTTCAATTTCCCTCGCAATATTCCTATGTCTCAGTTGGATTTAAACTTAATTGTCCTGATTGTTTTATTAGCATGCGGTATTTTTAGTCACAACACTGCAATTACCATTGCTGCTGGGGTGCTGATCGTCTTTAGAATTACACCATTAAGTGAGTTTTTTCCATATCTCCAACAATATGGTTTAAACATCGGAATTATCATCCTCACCATTGGTGTACTTACTCCAATTGCCAGTGGAAAAATTGCGGGTGACTCGATTTTAAAATCCTTTTTAAGCTGGAAATCTCTATTTGCCATCGCCATTGGTATATTTGTAGCGTGGCTTGGTGGACGCGGGGTAAAATTAATGTCCAATCAGCCCGATGTGGTCGCGGGCCTACTTATTGGTACTGTCGCAGGTGTCGCCATGCTGCGCGGTGTTCCTGTTGGGCCTTTAATTGCTGCAGGTATTTTATCTTTATTAATTGGTACGAAATAAATCCGAGAGAGTCGCTTTCAAAAAAGTGGATAATTCATCCACTTTTATTTCTACTTTAAATAGTTTTGGCTTTAAATAAGCGCTGACTCAATAAAATACCAATTACAGAAAGTATAGACATTAAAATTCCTACCCAAATCCATGTGCCTGTTTGCGAAACAATGATTGCAATGGTCGGTGGTAGGACAAACTGAGAAATGGCTGAACATTGCAGCACCATCCCCACAGTCGTACTAATCGCAGCAGGATAAGGCGCAAAATGCAGTGCTTGCGCAAAGACAATTGCAGCAACCAGACCACCAAATAACGAAAAACTAAATACACTGAAATATTGCAGTAAAAACGGTAAATGATCTTTAAATAAATAAAAACTCAAGGAACAAAGAATTAAAACCCCAAAGCCAACTTGGACTAAAGTTTTAGCTTGAAAACCACGCTGCAACATTAGGCCGCAAGCAAATGTTCCAACTGCATTGGCAATCGACACACTCGCAGTTAAAGCACCTGAGAGTTGTGGTGAAACCTGATTTTGCTCATAAATGGTCGGTAAAAATCCAACCAAGGCAAACCATTGCCCTGCATAAGTACCAAAAATGAGTGCTAATAACCAGGCAGCTGGATGTCGCAACGTATCTTTAATTAAGCCAGATACCGATACGCTATTTAACACTGGCTCAGCTTTAGGAATCCAATATGCAATCATCAGAAATAATAGCGCTGTTACAAGACTAAAACTCAGCCAGACCCATGGCCAACCATAGTCAGCAATTAAAAATGGCGCAGTAAATAATGCAATGCCCATGCCTCCGCCCATGTAGGCACTCCATAACCCCATTTTACTGCTAATACGCTCCATAGGAACCAACTGGCGAATAAAGGCAGGCCCAGTTAAAGTTACCAATAGAAAGCCAAAACCTTCAATTACACGCAATACAAACAACACACTAATGGAGTGCGAGAAGCTTCCGATTAAACTGGCTATGGACAATAAAGCTAGCCCCAGCAAGATACAAAATTTAAATCCAATACGCTGAATATAACTACCAATGAGCAAGGCAAAGCACATGCCTGCACCTTGAACCAAAGATAGAAGTAAACCAGATTGAATTAAACTAATACCGAGTTGCTGCTGTAGTACAGGAATTGCGGAAGGTAATTTACCAATATGCATTGCAGCAACAAAACCTGCGGCAATAATCAATAAATCTTTAGACATCCATTTCATTAAAAAAGCTAACGCTCACGTCCATATTCAGAAGCATTAGCTTATCAACTTGAGCACTTTAATTCAGTCAAAAAAGCGCTTACTTTATATGAATATTCAATTAATCATTCAATATTGATCTGTTTGCGCATACGTTTATTGGCATACATTTTTAAATCTGCCATTTCCACCAATTGATCGATGGACTGTGCATCTTCTGGAAATAATGCGAGGCCAATACTGGCGCCAATTTTCAAACTGACTTGTTCAAAGGCAAACGGCAAACCGCAACTTTCAGCGATACGATTCATTGCAGCTTTTGCCAGGTCATGATTGGCAATATTGGTGAGAATTACCGCAAATTCATCGCCACCTAATCGTGCGACAAGATCATCCTGTCGAGTTTCGCTCAAAATACGCTGGGCAATTTCTTTTAAAGCTGCATCACCAATGCGATGTCCAAACTGATCATTAATTGGCTTCAGGCCATCCATATCAATCATCAGGATGCCAAGTACCTTATTATTTTGACGTGCTTTCTCAATCCCTTGGCGTAAAAAGTCAACAAATAAAGCACGATTAGCCAGACCAGTTAAACTGTCTTGAGTCGCCAATTTATATAGCTCTTTTGCGCCATAGCGCGTTGCATGATACATCGCCGCTGCAATCAACTCCGACATTAAACTCAAGATATGTAAATCTTCTTCTTTAAAAGCATCAACTCGGTCTGAATAAATTTTAAGTACACCAACCCCTTCATCACAATGAATTAAAGGCACAACCGCCATCGAACGCAGTCCAACACGTCGACACGCCGCGCGATCAACGCGCGCATCATGCTCCGAATCACGACAGTACAGGGTGTTTTTTTGCTCAATACACAGACCAGAAAGGCTGTTTTGAATATGCAAACGCAGCCCCAGCAAATGACTCGCTCCACCTGAAACAGCACGATAAACCATATCGCCCTCTTCCGCCAATTCAACCACTGCACCTTGGGCATGAGTAATGATTTGGGCTTGTTCAGCAACAACTGTCATCACTGCATTGAGGTCCAATCCGAGTTTGGCAATTGCAGTCTGCGTTTGGATGACTGACATCAGTTGACTTGGCGTAGGTTCAATATTTTTAGACATAGATCAGCTCTAAAAGGAAAACATCCAATTGTAATTCTGAATAATTTTAAAAATTATTCGTTCACTTGTATAGCGATACACCATCTGCTTTGCAATATACATGCAAATCTCATTTTTAAATTATGGGAATTTAACATTTCCTTACTTCAACTCAATTTAGGTTTTAATTTCCTTAAATCAGCATCTATAAATAGAAGGCTAAAAAATTAAGCTAGATTACTTACCTTTTAAAACATAAATTTTTACTTGGCATCATCCCAACTGCCGTAAACCAATAAACTATTGGTCATTTTAAGCAACCTTAACTGGAATAATAGTGATGACGTTTTTGTGAGAATTTCGCCAATTGCTTTAAGAAGCCTTCAAAATAACTTTTTTCGGTTTCTTCAGTCCGATAACCCGCATACAGCGTGCGTCTCAGGCCTTGTGGAGAAACACAATCCAAACGACGTGAAGTCACCCAACCTTTTTGTTCATATTCATTTACCACCCAATCTGGCAATGCTGCAATCCCCCGCCCACTTGCCACCAATTGAATCAACATCTGAGTCAAATCAGTGGTACGCACTTGTTTGGGTTGAATATTTGCTGGTAAAAACAACTTCGCCATAATATCTAAACGATGCTTATCAACTGGATAGGTAATTAAGGTTTCTTCTGCCAACTCTTGCACTGTGATATTCGTTGCGCGTACCAAGGGATGCGTATTTGAAAGCACGAGGCGTGATTCATATTCAAAAATGGGAAAATATTCAACCCCTTTTAAACTGATCGGGTCTGCTGTAATCAGCAAATCAAACTCACCAGTTTGTAATAATTCATGCGGATTAGCTTCAAAACCTGAGGCAAAATCGAGGTCCACATCTGGGTATTGCTGACGATATACATTCAACAGTGGCATCAACCAGTCAAAGCAACTATGACATTCCGATGAAAAAATAATGCGTCCCGTTTGGCCATGCACAATTCGGGTAATATCCGATTGCGTAATTTGCACTTGTGGCAAAATATCATCTGCCAAACGCAGTAAGCGCTGCCCCACATTGGAAAAGGTCACAGGTCGTGTCCGGCGATTGACCACTTCGACCCCATACCAATGATCTAATTCTTTTAATTGGTGTGAAATTGCTGAAGGTGTCAGACATAAATCATTCGACGCGGCCACCAATGAACCATGTTCTCTGAGAGCCAATAATGTTTTGAGGTGACGTAATTCCAGCATAGCAATTTCCAAAATAGATCACTGAGACACGGCACTCAGCTTAAATGAATATATTTCATTCTATCATGCTATTCATGAGATATATTCACTCTGAATTTTATTTAGCTATTTTTACAACAGCTGCGTTCTATAACGCTCATGAATGAACAGCCTTATCGCTCAATACGCTCTATTTTGTGAAAAAATAAAATATTATCTAAAGTTCAGGCAACTTTTTACCGCAATGCGGACAATAGGCATATTGCTCACGCTCCTGCTTGAGTTCTTCCTCTTTTTGCTCTCTTAAGAGTTCTAAAATAATATCTTGCGTCTGTTCATTGGTCAGGCCAACCGATTTTCGAACTTCCTCAATTTTCTCAGGCTCCAAAATAAAGTCGATATCACTATGTTGAATGAGTTCACGAAAATGTAACTCCAGTTGTTGCTTACGCTGTTCCAGTTCATGCGCTAAACCATTGGCCAAGATCCCCGCGGGTAGAGCCGCCAAACCGACCCCAAGAATGGTAATCATCGCACCTAGAATACGCCCTAACGGTGTAATTGGCGTGACATCTCCATAACCTACCGTAGTCAATGTCACCACCGCCCACCACATCGAGGCAGGAATAGAACTAAAGGCTTCAGGTTGTGCATGACTTTCCACCAGATACACACCGGCAGCAGCCATGATAATCATAATAAATAAAATAAAGATGACTGCTTGGAAGGAACCTTTTTCACGTTCAATCACTCTTAATAAGATTTGGAGAGATACAAAATAACGTGTCAGTTTTAACAATCGCAATAAACGCAGGATGCGTAAGAAACGTAAGTCAAAATGAACAAAGAAATTGAGATAGGCAGGTAAGATTGCCAATAAATCAATAATTGCACCGCCACTTTTCAACCAAGTGAAACGGTTACGCCAAGCCGAATGAAAGGGATCTTTTTCCGCGATTGACCATATACGGAGCAGGTATTCCGTACTAAAGATGACAATTGAAATATTTTCAAACGTATCGAAAAATATCTTGTAGGACAAATAGATATCATTGACTGATTCTAATAGTACAGCACTGGCATTACCTAAAATCAGCAAAATCAATAGGTAATTTAACGCACGGCTAAACTGTGTTTCGTAATCATCATTATGTAGGTTGTTATAGACAAACTTTCGCAGCGTATACCATGCGCTAAATGTCATAATTTTCGGTCATGTTTGAAATAGACCTGCGTAGTTTAACTGAAACTTAGCCAAAATTTATAATTTGAAATGACTCAACCCAAACATCATTCAAGATGATTTGATCGGAAATGCTCCGATCAAATCATAAAAGTAAGATCATTGGTTTTGAAATTACTCCACAAATAACAAGGCTAAACGCACTTGGTCATAACCCATACGTGGACTGGTTAACTCCACAATTGGGCGCAGTTTAATTGAACCATCATCATTGTAATGTGCTGGATCTTGACGTTTTGCCAGCCGTTTATAAATTTTACGAACTTGTTCCACCACATCTTCGCCGGGATTGGCCACGGAAATATCCAGGCCCTGATCCTTTTGTAAACGTGCCAAATGGTTGATGATGGTCGCAGGCGTTAAACCGCGTTCAACCGCAATATCTGAAATTTCATAACCTTCTTCAAACAATTCACGTGTTTGATCCAGTGTCGCTGTGGCAAAACTTTGCTTACTGCCCGTTTTCGCCAATTTCTTTTCATTCCGTTCAATTTCAGTTTCATTCAACGTACCACCACAATGTCGAATAAATGCTTTATGTTGAACGGTCAAGTCGCTATCTGCAAAATTGGTTTCTGCTTCGTCGGACAATTCCTGAAAACGTCGATCGGCTTTAATTGCCAAACTATCCAGTTCTAAAGCCTGATCATTAAAGCCCAGTAAACGTAAACCATCTAAAGCTTTTAAGCGTGACAAAGCCACATAGCCCTGACCTTTTTCAAAAGTATGTGTCAGGTTAATTTCTGCAGCTTCAAGGGTCATCCCTTGTGATTTATGAATGGTAATGGCCCAAGCCAAACGCAGTGGAATTTGCTGGAAACTGGCAATAGTTTTACCTTCATCATTATCCACCGACCATGTTTCAGGCTCAACCACCAAAGTCGTTCCATCAGTCAGTTTGACTTTAGGTAAAATGCCATATTCATCGTCATCTTCAAAGCCAACCACTTCACCTAAGCTACCATTGATATAGCCCACATCGAAGTTGTTTTTGACAAACATCACTTTGGCATTTTTCTTTAAAGTTAGGGTTTCAGGCGCGCGCACCGAGGATTTTAATGTTTCAATCAGTTTGTCGTTACCATCACACTGCGCGTCAAATTGGCGTGACTCTTGTTCAATTTCATTCAGATGCTTAAAGTTAATACTGTCCACGTCCATATTATGAGTATACAAACGGGTAAACGTGTCCCCAATATTTTGAGTCCGAGTTTGCTGCAAAGCATGAATATGATTGGCATCAATTTGCTGGGCACGAATGGCATTTAAAATATCATTTAAATAGTCATTGCCCTGACGGTGCTGTTCTGTCAAATAACACACGCGAAATTTGGCTTCGACCCATGCTTCGGACATAAAACAAAATTTATCCCGATTGCGTTCACCATTACGTCCTACAGGCGGCAACTGGAAAAAATCCCCTGCGACAATCACCTGAATGCCACCAAAAGCCTCTTCACTGTCTTTAAAAAATTTCAGGACTTTATTGACCAAGTTCAACTGCTTGGCATGCAACATTGAAATTTCATCAATAATTAAAACTTGGGCATTTTCCAAATGCTCTTTTAAATATTTGCGTTCTTTCAGGCGCTTCAATTCATCTTCAGAAATGGCATCTTTAATGCCAATCCCTGCCCAAGTATGAATGGTCATACCATTCATATGGGTCGCTGCAATCCCTGTTGAGGCAGTAATCGCCACAGGTACTTTGCGCACTTTTAAATAATTAATATATTGATTTAAGGTATATGTTTTCCCTGCACCAGCTGAACCTGTTAAAAAGACATTTTCGCCTGCTTTGAGTAGCTTGAGTGCAGTTTCCTGTTTCATAAGACCTATACCGTAAAATAACGGCTATAGCCTAACGATTTTTGCCTCAAAAGTTAAGCATGCAATGCCAAATGCATGGAGCAAATCCATTAGCGATGCTCTAACTGATTGAACCACCTGACAAATCGCTGTGCGATATTTACAGTTATTTCATCCGCTTTGGCATTATTGGCATATTCCAGTTGATCAAAAACCAAGGCCCGATTTTGAATAACACAGCCCAACGTCATACATTGCGATTGGGCATGATGATACATATGAAAAGCAACATATTCTTCACGAATAATTCGCTCACTATAGCTGGCTGCCAAACAATGCTGAAAACGGCGTGATTCTTCTATGATGCGATCAATCGTTTTAAGTTCTTCAAAAAACCAATTTTCAAAGATTAAATTTTGCGTTCGTGTGCGTGCAGTCCAGACAACTGAAGCAAAATTCTTTTTCAGTTTGCTTAATATCTCCTGCTGATGCATCTGATCATGCCAATGCCTTGCTTGATGAAATAAACCTTTCCAACTCACATTTTTTGGTACATCAGTTTTTTGTGTCATCACCGCACTGAGATAATCACGTACATAGGAATCAAATACTGTCACCCGCAAATTGTGATGCTTTAAATAAAATAATTGACGGAATTCATTGAGTTGAATGTGATGTCGATGTAACACATTGAAGAAATCACGATTTTCTTGATGCTCAGGATGCAGATATGCAATCAATTCATTCGGTAAATGTGCGGTACAACGATTTAAATGCTGTAGATAAGCCTGCATCAATCGGCTTAAAGGCTGACAGACTTTCTTGATCACCACATCATCCATTGCCGCTATCTGTCGCATCAGCTGCAACCATTCATCTAAATATAAAATCGATGGACTAATCGCGATCCGATGATCATCGAGATACTGGCGCTTTTCTTGTAATACAAACTGATGCCGATTTTCAAGATTAAACCAGTCTTGCTTTATCGCGCTGTCATAACAACTTTGAATAAAAATTTTCGCAGCAATGAATTGAAAATATTGCAGCGTCGCCAAAATAATTGACGGATGGGTATGCCGTGTATCGACATAACTCAAAGCCATCACAGCGACACGCACGCTACTATGTTGAATATTTCGGCTCAGCCAATCCAGCACTTCAGCCGATTGTTTAAACAGCCAACGGACGGCTCGTTTATTATCAAGTAAGGGCTGTTTGCCAACTTTCTTTTGCCAAATGACTGTCGATTGCAGAAAACTGCGCTGACTCAAGACATCTTGTTGGCACCAAACATTGCGCTGCATTAAACGCACAAAGCCAAGCAAATTAGGTCGCTCTTGTGCATGATTGAGTAAAAGCATCACATCATCTACATGTTCATTTAACTCATGCAAGCTAAAACGTTCTTCATAGGTCAAACTCATGATGCGATAAATAGCTGGATCCAAAAACTGTGGCGCAGCAAAACAGAATTCATCCAAACTTTCCATCAGCACTTGAAGCGGCAACAGTGTTGGCTCGGTGAAATTATTCAGCGTAAATAACTGTTCAAATAACGCAATCACCTTTGTCGGCAGCGCTTGCTGCTTGTGCTCATGACGCTGCACAAAATCATGCATGATTGGAGGTTGATCAATATCCTGCTTTTGCATCCATTGATCAATGATCTCAGCTTGTACATCATCCATCTGCTCAAAAAATTGTGCTACACGTGTGCAAGCATCCAATGTTTGAAAGACTTGTTGCAAGATGAGCTGACGTAGTTGTGCGGCTTTGTTGCGTAAGTAGAGAGAATGCTGCGGCCTTAAATCTCCAGTACAAAAATGAATATCCTGTAAAAAGAACTCTTCAAGTAGCTCAGATGTAGCAGCCTGAGCATGAAATGTGGCAATTTTAATCGGCTGAAATGGACTTGGGGGAAATTGAAAACTTAAAGCGGCTGTCGTTTGCAGTTGAATGTAGCAAAGTCCATTACATAAACGGATTTGATGATGTTCAGCATCAAATTTAACTAGATTTTGCGCATTCATCATCGTAACGAGCGCAACTTGATCTTGATAGAGTTGGTGTAATAGGGGTGAAATACGTATTAACTGCCGAGCCATTTGCTCAAACTGCGGTTTTAAATCATCCTGATCCATCGCCCGCCCATTTTGATTTTTTTAAACTGCAAATGAATATAATCAATCTGTCATGATTAGACTACTATTATTAATTAAATTCACTTTATTCAATAAGTTACCGAGACACTCAACCATCTCCACACGTTACTCAGTATAAAAATCTTTAGCTATTCAATCGCTTGCTAGATATCTGGTCGAAGTTCATCACGATAGCGTTTGGCCTTTGAATGCTTCAATGCTGTTAATTTCCGCAAGACTTTGTCTCAGCAAAACTGAAAAAATAGTATTTGTTTTAGGGTGTTTTTCAACTACGCCACATCAATCAGGCAAATAAAAATGGCCATGATCAGTAATACTGACCATAGCCATTTTAGGTGTATTGTATACGTCGACGTCAAATACATTTTGGATAAAACATTTAAGTGCTTGATCCACTGTGCATCATGTTCAACCGACTATACAAAAAATGTCTTATGCAGCGTTGTGTTTTTGCACTAGTACAGAGCCAACTGAGTAACCCGCACCGAATGAGCAAAGTACGCCGTATTCGCCATCATTCACTTCATTTGCTGTACGGTGTAATGCAATGATCACACCCGCAGAAGATGTATTGGCAAATTCATCCAAAATAATTGGCACTAAGTCTGGTTGCGCATTTTCTTTACCCACAACCAATTTCAAAATCAATTCATTCATGCTGGCATTGGCTTGATGTAACCAGAAGCGTTTTACATCAGTTGCCGCGATTTTGTTATCTTCCAATTGTTTGGTGATCATTTTCGCAACTAAAGGACAAACTTCTTTAAACACTTTACGACCGTCTTGACGGAAACGGTAGTTGTCAATGTCTGCATCCACTTCGCTCATATTTAAATAACCGAAGTTGTTACGGATGTTATTTGAGAATTGAGTGAATAGATCGATATCTAATACTTCAAAGCCCGCTTTAGTTTCGGTTTCTTCAATGATTGAAGCTGTAGCAACGTCACCAAAAATAAAGTGGCAGTCGCGTGAACGGAAATCAGTATGGCCAGAAGTAATTTCTACGTTCACCAGCAGTACGCGGCGCGCACCTGCTTTGATCGCATCATAAGCCTGCTTAATACCGAAAGTTGCGGCTGAACACGCAACGTTCATATCGTATGCATAACCTTGAATACCAAGCGCAGTCTGGATTTCAATAGAAACCGCAGGATACGCGCGCTGAATATTTGAACAAGACAGAATCACCACATCAATGTCTTCTGCAGTCACACCTGCATTTTCCATCGCTTGTTTTGCTGCCGCTACGCCCCATTCAGCTTGAATCGATAATTCATCATTTGAACGTACATGCAACACTGGACGTAAACGTTTTGGATCTAAAATACCTGATTTTTCTGCAACATAACGTGCTTTTACACCCGATGCTTTTTCGATAAATTCAGCACTTGAACCACGAAGCGCTTCTAACTCGCCAGCTTCAATTTTTTCAGCATTATCGCTATTGTACTGTTCCACATAAGCATTTAAAGCTCCAACTAACTCTTCGTTAGTGATTACGTCTTCTGGATGATAAAGACCTGTACCCGTAATGCGGATGCCCATGTAAAACTCCTTCTTTAAATTACCGATATCTTAACTGATTCCAAGCTTATCCCATACTTTTTGTAAGCGGGATGGAGAAATTGGCATCTTGGTCTTCATAGGTTGAGAGAAAATAGAGATGCGTAACTCCTCAACCATGAAATACAATTCTTTAAGGCGAGTGTCATTTTTAAACTTGAATAATTTTTCCATCCACGGGTCAACTTGATCAATGGCAGAATTGTCCCTTTGTAGATTATTTGGCAAACGATCTAAACGCAAGATTAATGCCTTTAAATATCGTGGAAATTCAAGCCACACATCGGAAGTTTTGCCATACACAAAGTCAGAAAGTTGCATCAAATCGAGCTGATCTTCAATATCATCAATATTTTTTCCAAAGATAGAATCATCTAAAACCAACAATTTCCGGCGTATTTCCTGCCATTGAATGTAAGTTTCACTCAAAACAGCCAAAGCTTGCTGACCATGAATTAAGAAAGAATTTTTTACATTTAAAATGAGCTTTTGATATTCCTGCACATTGACAGGAAGCTCATTTATTGAAAGCTGCAGTGTGGCATAAACTAACATTTGCTCAAGTTTTGCCTTATCCCCTAAAGGGGAATACGCCAATGCCAATGGTTTAGAAATCTGTTTTTTCAGTTGACGAACCAAGTCACCCAACTGCATATGCACCAAACGAATGATCCCTTCACGGTGCTGTTTAACCGCTTCAAATTGATCATTAAAAGTTTGGATCACTACACCCGATTCATCTTTGGCATCCAAACTGGCAAAGTCTTTGGTCGGTACAAGGGCTTGGTATTGTTTAACCACCACACCTGTGACTTTCTGCGATGCTTCAAAGACAAAACTTTCCGGGAAGCTTTTAAATTCACCTTTTAACTGTTTAACAGGACTATGGGTTTCTGTGCGGCAACGTGCTTTGAGTTCATCCAGATCACGTCCCTGTTCAATCACGCGACCTTTTTCATCAATGACTTTAATTAGAGGCAACAGATATTCCTCAACCCGCTCCCAAGAGAAGTCTTTTTCAGTAATTTGCTCACCACGGAGTTGGAAAGCCAAGAAGCTGAAAATATGCTGCTGCAAATGCACCGCATCAATCCGCGCAGACAATTTACGTGCAGTATCTGGAATCGGCACTAAATGACGACGTTTATCTTTCGGCAAGCCTTTGAGTAAAGCTTCAATTAAATCCTGACGCCAGCCCGGAATCCCCCACGACCAGATATTTTCATCCACCTGCGGCAAGGCTTGCAGAGGGATTTTCACCGTTGCCCCATCTTCATCATGACTTGGGTCAAAACGATAACTGGCAGCAAGACGCAGTTCGCCATTACGCAAATAGTCTGGAAATTGCTGCGTCGTTGGACGATCATTCAGCCACAACGCATCATCATCAATAAATAAATACCATGGATTTTTAGGTTCTACCGTTGCGCGCCAATCTTCAAAGCTACGGCGACTCGCAACATCCTCAGGCACTTTAGACGCATAGAACTGGTAAATGGTTTCTTCATCCACCACCAAGTCGCGGCGGCGCAGCTTGTCTTCTACCCGCTCAACTTCTTCGAGTTTTAATAAATTGTGTTTTAAAAATGGCGGATTCGAACCTAGGTTTCCAGTCGTCAGCGCATCACGTAAGAAAATTTCATGTGCTGCAGGCTGATCCACCTTTTCATAATTGATCGGACGGCGCGGCTCAATAATCAAACCAAACAAAGAAATTTGATCATAGGCATTTACTACACCAGCTTTTTTCGACCAATGCGGTTCAAAATAATGATGCTTCAACAAATCGCCAGCAGCCAATAAAATCCATTCAGGTTCAATTTTCGCCAACGTTCGAATATAAACCTGAGAGGTTTCGACCATCTCAAAAGCCATCACCCAAGGCGTATTGGTTTTATGCAAGGTCGATGCAGGGAAAATTCGTGCCTTTTGCTGACGCACTGCCATAAAGACATTGCGTTCATCAGTTTTATTGGCAATGAAAGATAACAGGCCAGTTAATAAGGCGCGATGCAGATTTTCATAGCTGGCTTTCTTTTCATTGAACGACAGCTTTAAACCTTTGGCTAAATCGACCAATTGCTCATGGGTTTTCTTCCATTCGCGCAAGCGTAACCAACTGAGGAAATGATTGCGCGCAAAGGTGCGGCGCTTATTTTCACTCATACTTTCGCGGTTTGAGTGCAAGGTATCCCATAGCTTGGTATAAAACAGAAAGTCGGAATCTGCTTCACGGAATAACGCATGTTTTTGATCAGCCTGCATTTGCTTATCCGCAGGACGTTCACGCGGGTCTTGCACAGCCAATGCCGCCACAATGACCAAGACTTCATTTAGCACACCAAAATGCGCACCGCCTAAAATCATTCGCGCGAGACGCGGATCAATCGGCATTTTCGCCATTTGCTGACCAATTTTGGTTAATACACCATCCTTGTTATTGACATGTCGGTTGCCCTGTTTTGCTTGGATTTCTGAAGCGACTTGAACTGATTTCGAAGATTTTTCTTTTAATGCACCCAGTTCAATCAATAATTTACGGCCATCATTCACCAAACGATGATCTGGCGGCTCAATAAAATCAAAATCTTCTAAAGATCCAAGTCCGAGACTTTGCATCTGCAAAATCACCGATGCCAAGTTGGTGCGTTTAATCTCAGGCTCGGTAAATTCAGGACGACTCATAAAGTCTTCTTCTGAATACAGTCGAATACAGACACCCGGCGCGATACGACCACAGCGGCCTTTACGCTGATTTGCTGCGGCTTGCGACACCGCCTCAATTGGCAAACGTTGAACACGAGAGCGGTAGTTATAACGTGAAATGCGGGCAAAACCGCTATCAATCACATAACGGATATTCGGTACCGTCAGTGCAGTTTCCGCTACGTTGGTGGCGATAATAATCCGTCGTCCACTGCCAGCTGGGTTAAAGATTTTTTGCTGCTCTGCCAAAGCCAAACGAGCAAATAGTGGCAACACTTCGGTATGACGTGGACCGTGTTTAATTAAGGTTTCTTGTAATTCACGAATTTCTTGCTCTCTACTGGCAAAAATCAGGATATCCGCATGTTCGGGATGCCCTTTCTCTTGTGCATCCTGTAAACACTCTTCAACCGCAGACACCACGGCGCGTGGTAAATTTTCTTCAAAATCATCAAACTCATCATCATCACTGCCGCCAATATTCATTTCGGAAATAGGACGGTAACGAAGTTCAACTGGAAAACTGCGCCCTTCCACTTCAAAAATCGGCGCGCCATTAAAGTAATTGCTGAAACGGTTAACGTCCAAAGTTGCCGAAGTAATGATAACTTTTAAATCTTTACGGCGTGGCAAGAGCTGCTTGAGATAGCCCATGATAAAGTCGATATTCAGCGAACGTTCATGCGCTTCATCAATAATAATGGTGTCGTATTTGGTTAAGAATCGGTCATTGGCCAGTTCAGCCAATAAAATACCGTCCGTCATTAAACGAACTAAAGAGTCTTGCGAACCTTGCTCATTAAAACGGACTTTAAAAGAAATCGACTCCCCCAGTTTTTCGCCCACTTCTTCTGCAATACGTTGCGAAACGCTACGAGCAGCTAGTCGACGGGGTTGAGTATGACCAATCAAACCCGTTAAACCACGACCTGCAAGCATAGCAATTTGCGGCAACTGCGTGGTTTTACCCGAACCCGTTTCACCTGCCACAATAATCACTTGATGCTTTTGGATCGCATCAATCAACTTATCAGCATATTGGGTAACGGGCAGGTCTTGGTTCAGTTTGATATTTGGAATACGTGCGAAACGTTCACGCACTTTAGTATTGGATTTTTCAAACAGTTCTTGATGCTGTTTTTCGTTGGCGTCTTTCCCCTTACGCAATCGATTTAAACGGTGAAGATCTCGCACCATCACCATATTGTCTACATTTAAATCTTTCGCCACCAAGAGTACGCCCTAAAACTATCTTAAAGCACAATATTCTACTCGGTTTTATTTGGATTCCCAATGCACCTCTTATAAAGAACTTGGGCAATCCAGAATTAATTCATAATATTCGAAGGCTGCTATAGGCTAGATTTAAATTAGATTATCAATTTGCGACTCGCTTAGATGACCTAAACACGGGAAACGATCAAATAGCACAAAATTAAAGCAATACTTCTCACCCTTGCAATATTAAAGGTATACAAACAATTCACGCTATAAAAAAGAATCACCCATTATTTTTTTCCAATACCCTTGATTTTTCCATTCCTAGCCACCATGTTTGTTCAGGACATTTAAGGGGGAGTTCCTGTCATCTAATCCACATCTTTTTTGGGTTAAATGAGACAAGAGACTTGTCTATTGGGAAATTAGTACACATTTATTAATTCGGATTTTCCGATCTTAGTTATGTAAAAATACTGTTTCAGCAATAAGGAAATTTTCTGTACCCTATTGGAAATCAAAAACAAACCTCAATCATGGAGACAATGATGAGCTTAATTAATACTGAAGTTAAACCGTTTAAAGCAACTGCATTCCAAAATGGTCAATTCATCGAAGTAACTGAAGCTGATCTTAAAGGTAAATGGTCTGTTGTATTCTTCTACCC
>NZ_JBLZXR010000032.1:0-31442 GCF_050285345.1 Acinetobacter sp. | reverse complement strand
GCATCTCTTGGTAACATGCAAGAAGATAACTGGCACTACCACTTCTACGACACTGTTAAAGGTTCTGACTGGTTAGGTGACCAAGACGCGATTGAGTTTATGACGCGTGAAGCACCTCAAGTGGTTTATGAACTTGAACACTTAGGTATGCCGTTTGACCGTAACGCTGATGGTACAATTTACCAACGTCCGTTCGGTGGTCACGCTGCAAACTATGGTGAAAAACCAGTTCCACGTGCATGTGCTGCTGCCGACCGTACAGGTCACGCGCTTCTTCATACGCTTTATCAAAGCAACGTGAAAATGGGTACTCAATTTTTCGTAGAATGGATCGCACTTGATCTAATCCGTAACGAAGAAGGTGATGTACTTGGTGTGACAGCAATTGACCAAGAAACTGGTAAAATCGCAGTATTCCAAGGTAAAGCAACATTGTTCGCTACTGGTGGTGCTGGTCGTGTTTACCGTGCATCAACTAACGCATATATCAACACTGGTGACGGTCTTGGTATGGCAGCGCGTGCAGGTATTCCATTACAAGATATGGAATTCTGGCAATTCCACCCTACAGGTGTAGCGGGCGCAGGCGTATTGTTGACAGAAGGTTGTCGTGGTGAGGGTGCAATCCTTCGTAACGATTCTGGCGAGCCGTTCATGGAACGCTATGCTCCGACACTTAAAGACTTGGCACCGCGTGACTTCGTATCACGTTCTATGGACCAAGAAATTAAAGAAGGTCGTGGCTGTGGTCCGAAGAAAGACTACATCTTGCTTGATATGACGCACTTGGGTGCTGACACAATCATGAAACGTCTTCCATCTGTATTTGAGATTGGTAAGAAGTTCGCGAACGTCGACATCACGAAAGAGCCGATTCCTGTGGTACCAACAATCCATTATCAAATGGGTGGTATTCCTACAAACATTCACGGTCAAGTGGTTGTTCCTGTAGAGCGCGAAACTGAAGCTTTGGTTGCGAACTACAACAAAGATACTGATGTTTATTCACACAATGGTGGTGAGCGTAACTTCACTAAACCTGTAAAAGGTTTCTATGCAATTGGTGAATGTTCATGTGTATCTGTACACGGTGCAAACCGTCTAGGTACAAACTCATTGCTTGACTTGGTTGTGTTTGGTAAAGCTGCGGGTGAGCATATTGTTGACTACGTGACTAAACACCACGGTGATGAATACGCTCCACTACCTACAACTGTACTTGAGGATACTGTAAAACGTATTCGTCATCTTGATGAATCAACTTCAGGTGAAAATGCTCAAGAAGTTGCAGATGCAATTCGTGACATCGTTCAAGACCATGCAGGCGTATTCCGTACAACTGCACTTCTTGAAGAAGGTGTGAAGCAAATTCTTGCGATCGAACCACGTGTACGTAACATTCATTTGAAAGACAAATCTAAAGTATTTAACACTGCGCGTGTTGAAGCTCTAGAAGTTGAAAACTTGTATGAAGTTGCAAAAGCAACCTTGATTTCTGCTGCTGCTCGTAAAGAGTGCCGCGGTGCGCATACAGTGGTAGATTTTGAATTACCACCTGATCATGCTGACTACCCATATGGTCGTCGTGATGATGAGTGGATGAAACACACTTTATGGTTCTCTGTAGATAACCGTCTTGAGTACAAACCAGTACGTTACAAGCCTTTATCTGTAGATGCTATTCCACCTAAACCACGTACATTCTAATTGGGAGAAGTAAGATGAGTAGAGGTACTCGTACATTTAATATCTACCGCTACGATCCTGATAAGGATGCAGCACCGTACATGCAAACTTTTAAACTAGAGTTGACTGACAAGCACCGTATGTTGCTTGACGCGCTTCTAGCATTGAAAGTGCAAGACGAATCTTTGACATTCCGTCGTTCATGCCGTGAAGGTATTTGTGGTTCTGATGGTGTAAACATCAATGGTAAAAACGGTTTAGCGTGTCTTTGGAACCTAAACGACTTACCTGAAACGATTACTATTCGTCCGCTTCCTGGTCTTCCTGTTGTGAAAGACTTGGTTGTTGATATGAATCAGTTCTACGATCAATACGACAAGATCCACCCGTTCTTGATCAACAACCAGCCTGCACCTCCGAAAGAGCGTTTACAGTCTCCTGAAGAGCGTGAACACCTTGATGGTTTGTATGAATGTATTCTTTGTGCATGTTGTTCAACTTCATGCCCATCATTCTGGTGGAACCCAGACAAGTTCTTGGGTCCTTCAGCATTGTTGAACGCATATCGTTTCATCATTGACTCTCGTGATACCGCAACTCAAGAGCGTTTGGCTCGTCTTGACGACCCATTCTCGCTGTTCCGTTGTAAAGGTATTATGAACTGTGTATCTGTATGTCCTAAGGGTCTTAACCCAACTAAAGCAATCGGTCACATCCGTAATATGCTTTTAGATCTAGGTTAATAGATTCAGCAGTGAAAAAAGCGCGCCAATCGGTGCGCTTTTTTTGTTCTTGAAAAAAAGAGGGGGTGCTTGAGTTAAATCTGGCGGTTTATTTGGTAGTTAAATTGCATTTCATGTAGAGAGTATATGTTTAATGTATAAAACGATGGTTATATGGTTATTTATTGACGAAACGCTCGTTCAAGTCTGTCAAAATGATTAGAAAATGTTATCATGTAACGTAATATGAAGGGAGGGGATAGAAATGTCTGCTCTCTTTTATTTTTATGTGCGATTGCCTAGGCTTATTTGACGTAGACTTTGGTCTCGTTTGAGAGGTATTTTTGTCTGTAGCACCATATCATAGATGAAAATACATACGATGTATTTTGCTAATTTATGGGAGGTATGTGTCAAAAAAATCAATTGAAAATACTCGAACGTGTTAGCATTTACAGCATCGCTATAGATGAAAAATGAGTTTGAAATTGGTACATATTTTAAACAAATAGCGATTTAAACTCAGTATATAAATGTGCATGAGTCGATTTAGAAAAGTTAATTGTTCTGAATTTAATTTTTCTAAGACGATTTGCAAAAAATTGCCCGATTTTGTCGGGTATTTGTCAATGAGTAATGATGCCGCTGAGGGCGTTATTGTTCATTAATCACATTGGGTAATCCTAATGTAGTGATAACGCCTCAAGGCTTAAGCCTAATGGGGACTAATGTCATATTACCAATTTGACATTACTAATCATGGGTTCGCTTAAAAAGCATCCTGAAATGTTTTGCAATAGGAAATGGGTCCACAAATGCAAGAAGTTGCTGACGCACTGCGTCTTGACACTGAACTTAGCGCTGACAGTGCAGCGTATATTGAAGAACTTTATGAGCAGTATTTAACGGCTCCAGACTCAGTAGAAGCTGACTGGCGTGCATACTTCGATAAATTCCCGAAAGGTGATCAGCCACACAGCAATGTACGCGAGCAATTCTTATTATTAGGCCGTAATTCAAGCCGTGTTCAACCTGTCGTGCAAAGTGCAGTCAGTTCTGAGCATGAGCGCCGTCAAATCGGTGTATTACAACTTATCGCTGCATACCGTAACCGTGGTCATCAAAATGCAAAACTAGATCCACTTGGTCTTGCAAAGCGTGAAATCGTGCCTGATCTTGACCTTGCTTCGCATGGTTTAACTCAGTCTGATTTAGACACTGTATTCAATACAGGTAACCTTGCAATTGGTAAGTCTGAAGCAACTTTAGGCGAAATGGTTCAAGCAATGGAAGCAACATATACTGCTTCTATTGGTGTTGAATACATGCATATTGTTGATACCAAAGAAAAACGTTGGATTCAACAACGCCTTGAAGGAACACGTGGTCAATTCGGTTATACCGCTGAACAGAAAAAACACGTTCTAGAACGTTTGACTGCTGCTGAAGGTCTTGAAAAATACCTTGGTAACAAATTCGTTGGTGCGAAACGTTTCGGTGTGGAAGGTGGTGAATCATTCATTCCTATGGTGAATGAGCTTATTCAACGCGCAGGTTCTGTTGGTTGTAAAGAAGTTGTGATCGGTATGCCTCACCGTGGCCGTTTAAACCTTCTTGTTAACATCATGGGTAAAAACCCAGCAGACTTATTTGGTGAGTTCGAAGGTAAGAGCTTACACAAAAAAGGTTCTGGTGACGTTAAATATCACCAAGGTTTCTCTTCAAACGTAATGACTCCGGGTGGTGAAGTTCACTTGGCATTGGCGTTTAACCCATCACACTTGGAAATCGTTGGACCTGTAGTCGAAGGTTCTGTACGTGCTCGTCAAGTCCGTCGTAAAGACATCGGCGGTGATGATGTATTGCCAATCATCGTACACGGCGATGCTGCATTTGCAGGTCAAGGTGTAAACCAAGAAACTTTCCAAATGTCACAAACTCGTGGTTACACAGTCGGTGGTACGGTTCACATCGTGGTGAATAACCAAGTGGGCTTCACAACGTCTGATCCACGTGATGCGCGTTCTACAGAATACTGTACTGACATTGCGAAAATGATCCAAGCACCGATCTTCCACGTGAACGGTGATGATCCAGAAGCAGTATTGTTTGTTTCTCAATTGGCACATGATTTCCGTCATACATTCCGTAAAGACGTTGTCATTGATATGTTCTGCTACCGTCGTCGTGGTCACAACGAAGCGGATGAACCAGCTGCAACTCAGCCAATGATGTATCAAGTGATCAATAAGAAAGCGACGACTCGTACGCTTTATGCTGACAAACTTGTACAAGAAGGCGTACTTGATCGTGCTGCTGCTGATGCAATGGTTGAACAATATCGTTCTGATCTTGAAGCTGGCAAGCACGTTGCGAATGCATTGGTATTAGAACCAAACAAAAAAATGTTTGTGGATTGGGCGCCGTACTTGGGTCACGAATACACAGACAATTGGGATACAACATTCCCAGTTGAGCGTTTGAAAGAACTTGGTACAAAAATGCGCGAGCTTCCAGAAGGCTTCGTAATGCAACGCCAAGTATCTAAAGTGATTGATGATCGCTTAAAAATGCAAACTGGTGAAATGCCATTGAACTGGGGTGCTGCAGAAACACTTGCTTATGCAACATTGCTTGATCAAGGTTATCTTGTACGTTTAACAGGTGAAGACGTTGGTCGTGGTACATTCTCACACCGTCATGCGAAACTTCATAACCAAGTAGATGGTTCTACTTACATTCCACTTTGTAATATCAAAGAAAATCAACCACGTACTGCAATCTATGACTCATTGTTATCGGAAATGGCAGTATTGGCGTTTGAATATGGTTATGCAACAACACTTCCAAACAGTTTAATCATTTGGGAAGCGCAGTTCGGTGACTTCTCTAACTGTGCGCAAGTTGTAATTGACCAGTTCATCGCATCTGGTGAAACCAAGTGGGAACGTGTGTGTGGTTTAACAATGCTTCTTCCACATGGCTTTGAAGGTCAAGGTCCTGAGCACTCATCTGCACGTCTAGAACGTTACTTGCAGCTATGTGCTGAAGAAAATATGCAAGTGCTTACACCGACTACACCAGCGCAAATTTACCATGCGTTACGTCGTCAAGCGATTCGCCCAATCCGTAAACCGATGATCGTAATGTCACCTAAGTCATTACTTCGTCATAAACTTGCAACATCTAACCTAGATGAACTTGCAAACGGCACATTCCAAACTGTGATCGATGAAATCGACAACATCAACAAGTCAGACGTAACTCGTCTAGTACTTTGTGGTGGTAAGGTTTACTACGATTTACTTGAAAAACGCCGTGAAAAAGAGTTGAACAACACAGCAATCGTTCGTATTGAACAATTGTATCCGTACCCAGAAGCACGTCTTGCTGAAGTTCTTGCTCAATATCCAAACGTTAAAGAACTTGTTTGGTGTCAAGAAGAACCGAAGAACCAAGGTGCTTGGTTGTTCATCGCGCCACGTTTATATGACGACGTGATGAAAGCAGGTAAACAAGTTCGTATTAGTTATGCAGGTCGTGAAGCTTCTGCTGCACCGGCTTGTGGTTCACCATATTTGCACGCAAAACAACAAGCTCAGCTCGTAAATGATGCTTTAGCTATCGTAGCTGAATAACAGGAGATTCTTAATAATGGCAACCGAAATTAAAGCACCGGTATTCCCAGAGTCAGTTGCTGACGGTACAGTTGCAACTTGGCACAAACAACCAGGTGAAGCAGTATCACGTGACGAAGTGATTTGTGATATTGAAACAGATAAAGTTGTTTTAGAAGTTGTAGCTCCTGCTGACGGTACGATTACTGCAATCGTTAAAAACGAAGGCGATACAGTTCTTTCTGCTGAGGTGATTGCGACTTTTGAAGAAGGTGCTGCTTCTGGCGCTGCTCAAACTCAAGCTGTTCAATCAGAAGAGAAAGTAGAACAAGCTGCTGCGCAAACTCAAGCGGGCGCTGCTCCTGTTGTTGAACGTGCTCAACCTGTTGCTGATCAAGCTCCTGCAGTGCGTAAAGCATTGACTGAGTCTGGTATTGCTGCTGCTGACGTGGCGGGTACAGGCCGTGGCGGTCGCATCACGAAAGAAGATGTTGCGAACCACCAAGCTAAACCAGCTGCTCCTGCTGCTGTACCATTAAGTGTTGCTGTTGGTGAGCGTGTTGAAAAACGTGTTCCAATGACTCGTCTTCGTAAGCGTGTTGCTGAACGTCTACTTGCTGCAACTCAAGAAACAGCAATGTTGACAACGTTCAACGAAGTGAACATGAAACCAATCATGGACATGCGTGCTCAATACAAAGATGCTTTCGAAAAACGTCACGGTGCGCGTCTTGGCTTTATGTCATTCTTTGTTAAAGCAGCAACTGAAGCACTTAAACGCTATCCAGCTGTAAATGCTTCAATCGACGGTAACGACATTGTTTACCACGGTTTCTACGACATCGGTGTTGCTGTATCTTCTGACCGTGGTCTAGTGGTTCCAGTTCTTCGTGATACTGACCGTATGAACTACGCTGAAGTAGAAAACGGTATCCGTGCATATGCTGGTAAAGCGCGTGACGGTAAATTGGGTATCGAAGATATGACTGGTGGTACATTCACTATTACTAATGGTGGTACTTTCGGTTCATTACTTTCTACTCCAATTTTGAATACGCCACAAACTGCGATCTTGGGTATGCACAAAATCCAAGAACGTCCAATGGCTGTGAATGGTCAAGTAGAAATTCTGCCAATGATGTACTTAGCGCTTTCTTATGACCACCGTCTAATCGATGGTAAAGAAGCAGTAGGTTTCCTCGTAACAATCAAAGAATTGTTAGAAGAGCCAGCTAAACTGATCCTTGATCTTTAATTCTAAAGAATAAATCCATGGGCTTAGAGTGATCCTCTAGGCCCATTTTTGGAGAGAATAATGTCTCAACAATTTGATTTAGTAGTAATTGGCGGTGGCCCAGGTGGTTACGAAGCTGCAATTCGCGCTGCACAATTGGGTTTTAAAGTTGCGTGTATTGAAAAACGTATCCATAAAGGCAAGCCATCTTTAGGCGGTACGTGCTTAAACGTGGGGTGTATCCCATCAAAAGCATTGCTTGATTCTTCACACCGTTATGAAGATACCGTTCATCACTTAGATGCCCACGGTATTACCACAGGTGAAGTGAAGTTTGACCTTGCAAAATTACTTGCACGTAAAGACAAAATCGTTGATCAATTGACTGGTGGTATTGACCAGTTATTAAAAGGCAACGGTGTTGAGTGGTTAAAAGGTACGGGTAAATTACTTGCGGGTAAAAAAGTTGAGTTCGTATCTCACGAAGGCGAAACTCAAGTTTTAGAACCTAAATACGTGATTCTTGCGACTGGTTCTGTACCTGTAAATATCCCTGTTGCTCCTGTAGATCAAGATATCATTGTTGATTCTACTGGCGCATTAGAATTCCAAGAAGTGCCTAAGCGTTTAGGTGTGATTGGTGCAGGTGTAATCGGTCTAGAGCTAGGTTCAGTTTGGCGCCGTCTAGGTGCAGAAGTTGTTGTATTTGAAGCAATGGATGCATTCTTACCAATGGCTGACAAGGCATTGGCAAAAGACTACCAAAAACTATTAACTAAACAAGGTCTTGATATCCGTGTTGGCGCTAAAGTTGCTGGTACTGAAATCAACGGTTCTGAAGTTACAGTTAAATATACGCAAGGTGGTGAAGAAAAAACTCAAGCATTCGATAAATTAATCGTTTGTGTGGGCCGCCGTGCATATGCAGAAGGTCTATTGGCTGATGATTGCGGTATTAAACTGACTGAACGCGGTTTGGTTGAAGTGAATGATTGGTGTGCGACTTCGGTTGAAGGCGTATATGCAATTGGTGACCTTGTACGCGGTCCAATGCTTGCACATAAAGCAATGGAAGAAGGCGTAATGGCTGTTGAGCGTATTCACGGTCATGCTGCTCAAGTGAACTACGACACCATTATTTCTGTAATCTACACACACCCAGAAGCGGCGTGGGTTGGTTTAACAGAAGAACAAGCGAAAGAAAAAGGCCACGAAGTTAAAACAGGTCAATTTGGTTTTGCTGTAAACGGCCGTGCTTTGGCTGCGGGTGAAGGTGCTGGTTTCGTGAAGTTTGTTGCTGATGCGAAAACGGATCGTTTACTGGGTATGCACGTGATTGGACCTGCTGCGTCTGATATCGTTCACCAAGGTATGATTGCACTTGAATTTGTATCTTCTGTTGAAGATCTTCAGTTAATGACATTTGGTCACCCAACATTCTCTGAAGTGGTACATGAAGCTGCACTTGCAGTGGATGGTCGAGCGATTCACGCAATTCAGCGTAAACGTAAATAAGATGAAGAAAAGAGCGGCCTAGGTCGCTCTTTTTGTATTTGGTGGTTGTTTTTATATGAACAATCATCTAAAAATAAAGATAAGAAATATTTTAAATTTTTAAAAAGGTTAAAGCTGCTTTGACGGACGTCTGGGCTTTAATGGGTTATAACAAAGCGAAAAAAGAGTAAAAGGTTGTTCAATGAATCTACATGAATATCAAGCTAAAGCGTTATTAAAAAAATATGGTATGCCAGTGCAAGAAGGTATTCTTGCGACGAATGCAGAGGAGACTGTTGCTGCATTTGAACAGCTTGGTGGTAAATTTGCAGTTTTAAAAGCCCAAGTTCATGCTGGTGGTCGCGGTAAAGCTGGCGGTGTGAAAGTGGTGAAATCTGCTCAAGAAGCTGCTGATTATGCAAATAATATTATTGGCACTCGTCTTGTTACCTACCAAACAGATGCCAATGGCCAGCCGGTAAATAGCATCTTGGTTTCTGAAGATGTTTATCCTGTAGAGCGTGAATTGTACTTAGGTGCAGTGGTTGACCGTTCCAGCCGTCGAGTGACTTTTATGGCATCGACAGAAGGAGGTGTTGAAATTGAAAAGGTTGCTGAAGAAACCCCAGAAAAAATTATTAAAGTTGAAGTCGATCCTTTAGTCGGGTTGTTGCCATTCCAAGCGCGTGAAGTGGCTTTTGCCTTAAATTTGAAAGATGGGCAAGTCAATCAATTTGTCAAAGTTATGTCGGCAGCGTATCAAGCTTTTATTGAAAATGATTTTGCGTTGTTTGAAATTAACCCACTGTCTGTCCGTGAAAATGGTGACATTCTCTGTGTCGATGCCAAAGTCGGGATCGATTCAAATGCCTTGTATCGTCTACCTGAGATTGCAGCGATACGTGATAAATCTCAAGAAAATGAACGTGAGCTCAAAGCTTCAGAATTCGACCTGAACTACGTGGCACTTGAAGGTAACATTGGCTGTATGGTGAATGGTGCAGGTCTTGCCATGGCAACCATGGACATCATTAAACTTTACGGTGGTCAGCCAGCCAACTTCCTTGATGTGGGGGGCGGTGCAACCAAAGAACGTGTCATTGAAGCCTTTAAAATTATTTTGGCAGACAGTTCTGTACAAGGGGTATTGATTAATATCTTTGGTGGTATTGTACGTTGTGACATGATTGCTGAAGCAATTATTGCAGCGGTTCAAGAGGTAAATGTAACGGTGCCTGTTGTTGTTCGTTTAGAAGGGAACAATGCAGAACTAGGTGCAAAATTACTTGATGAATCAGGTTTGACATTAATTTCTGCTAGCGGCCTTGCTGATGCGGCGGAAAAAATTGTTGCTGCGGTAAAAGGCTAAGGGAGTAGACATCATGAGCGTATTAGTAAATAAAGACACCAAAGTATTGGTACAAGGTTTTACCGGTAAAAATGGAACTTTCCATTCAGAACAATCCATTGCTTATGGCACCAAAGTTGTAGGTGGGGTAACACCGGGTAAGGGTGGTCAAACACATTTGAACTTGCCTGTATTTAATACTATGAAAGAAGCTGTACGTGAAACAGGTGCTACAGCAACGTCAATCTATGTACCTGCACCGTTTGTTTTAGACTCGATTATTGAATCGATTGATTCAGGGATAGAGTTGATCGTTGTGATTACTGAAGGTGTACCGACACTGGATATGCTGAAAGCAAAACGCTATCTAGAAACTTATGGGAATAATGCGCGTCTGATTGGTCCAAACTGTCCGGGTATTATCACGCCAGGTGAATGTAAGATCGGTATTATGCCGGGTCATATTCACCAACCGGGTAAAATCGGCATTATCTCGCGTTCAGGTACATTGACTTATGAAGCCGTAGCTCAAACTACAAAACTGGGCTTAGGTCAATCAACGTGTATTGGTATCGGTGGTGACCCAATTCCGGGCATGAACCAAATTGATTGTTTGAAGTTATTCCAAGAAGATCCACAAACTGAAGCTATCATTATGATTGGTGAAATTGGAGGGACAGCCGAAGAAGAAGCAGCTGAATATATTCAATCGCATGTGACCAAGCCTGTTGTCGGTTATATTGCAGGCGTAACAGCACCGAAAGGTAAGCGTATGGGACATGCTGGTGCAATTATTTCTGGTGGTAAGGGCACTGCTGAAGAAAAGTTTGCTGCTTTTGAAAAAGCAGGGGTGGCGTATACCCGTAGTCCTGCAGAACTGGGTTCAACAATGTTTGATGTGTTGAAGTCGAAAGGCATGGTATAAAAATTATAAGTTGTTGTTAAAAAGCTCCTCAATTTAGAGTAATGCCAGTCAGTTAAGGATTTAAAAGTTAAAAATAAGGTCAGTAAGACGTAAATTTAGCTCACTTTAAATCCAAATATAAGGAAATTTAGGGTAATAAATAACCCGAATTTCCTTAACTGATCAGCATTACCTCAATTTAGAGGGGCTTTTTTTATTTCATAATAATCGATTAAAAAATAGAAATTTTATTGATTTTTACAAATCACAACGGTTATTTACATTTTTACTCCAAAAGTTATGAGGTTTTAATCACTAAAATATTATTAATATGTGACACAAGCCACATAATTGTGGTTGTTAATAATTATTTTACTAATGTGAATAACCAATGATTTATAAATATTATTTATCGCGTCTATGTCTTGTATCTATTTTTACGAGTCTTCCGACTGTGGTATTTGCAGTTGAAATGGTTGATCAGCTTCGAGAACAAAGTGTTCTTGATATTCGTGCAGGAAAATTAGATCAAGGTTTTAGTCAATTAAAAGAGTTATTGGCACAGCATCCAAATAATCAAAAACTGATTGCAGATTATTTAGTACTTCGTTATGCCAATGCACGGTTCACACAAACAGATGAAATTTATCTACGACAAATTGTCGCTACACAATTTCCTGATTATGGCAAAGTGAGTGTCATTAAAGGGTTACGCGACTTAAGGCAATATAATCAGGCAATTCAATTGGCAGAACGGTTTTATCAAGTTGATCAGTCTATTCAATGGCAGGTTTGGCAGGGGGTGTTACTGGCTGAGTCTGGGCAAAAAGAGGCTGCACATAAAAAATTATCTCATATGGATATGCAACAGCTTGATGCTGATTATTTATCAGAATTAGCCTATGCCTATCGATTGTTAGATATGCCAGTAGAATCATTAAAAACTGCTAAGCTTGCTTTAGATAAAAAAAGCAATATTAATACCCAAGAACAATATGTTTTAGCACTTCTGCAAAACAGTGATTTTGTAAAGGCGGAACAATATATACGTGAAAATGGAATTAATTCCACGCGTCCGATTTTGCAGCATTTTTTAAAAATGGAGGAGTTTTCTCAACGTATTCAGCAGGGCATCCAAGCCTCAAAAAATGCTTTTGATGTAAAACGTGGTGCGACAGCCTTTGAGGCTTTAGATCATGTGATTGCGGATATGCAAGCTTATGAAGCACAGCTTCCTGATAATGTGGACAGTAAGCGCAAGTTTTACTACGAATATATCTTTGCTTTAAATGCACGTAATGCATCAAAACAGGCAATTGCACAAATACCTAAAACAGGCGTTCAAGTTTTGGAAATGCCCGCTTATGTGCGACATGCATTAGCTGATAGCTATTTGAAGCTTCGTCAACCAAAACAGGCAGAAGTTTTGTATAAGAGTTTATTTGCTGAAAAAAATTATGCTGACTATAACGTCTATTCAGGTTTGTACTACAGCTTAATTGAGCAGGAAAAGTTTAACGAGGCCAATCAACTGATTGAGGTGATGGACAAGCAATTACCTACTTTTGTTTATAGCAATGCAAAAGGGGTAGATAGAGCACCGCATGATGACCGCGCTGAGTTTATTGCATTGAAAGGGTTGAACTATGCATATCGTAATGAACATAGCAAAGCAGAACAATATTTTAATGAGCTGACGACTAAAGCACCGGGCGATATTGGCTATCAAAACAATTTGGCTTCAATTCAACGCTGGCGTGAAAAACCAGAACAGTCACAGCAGACTATGGATCAGTTGAATAGTCTAGAGCCTATCAATCAGGCTACGTTGATTAACCGTATGCAAAATTATCAAGCTTTGGGGCAAATTCAGCCTTGGCGTAAGTTAAATAATTTTATGGTTGAAAATTTAGTTGATGATACGGGTGTTCGGCAAAGTAAAAAAGAACTAGATGATCGTGATTGGGCAACCATTCAACATCAAAGCACATTTGCTAAAAGTGAGTCAGATAATGACGAACTTCTTGGACGTTTAAAGGGTTCGCGCGAACAAGAAAATTGGACGCGTGTCAGTAGCCCTTGGTTCTATGAAAATTATCGCTTATTTGCAGATCATAGTAACCGCTGGGATAAATATGAATTTGGAAAGGTCAGGGATGAACGTCTTGGTTTAGGGCTAGAGTGGTCAGATAACCGTAAAACTGCCTCTGCCTTATTGTCGCAAAGTACTGACGGTGATCGTTTTGGTGTACAGGTCGATTGGTCACATTGGTTAAATGACCATTGGAATTATACACTGGGCTATGAAAGTCAAGCAGATATACCTCTACAAGCTTTGGACCAAGGTCGTGAAGGGCAGTCTTATGTAGCTGGTTTAAATTGGCAGCAAAATGAATCGCGTAAAGCTGGTGGAGCTTATCAATTAACGGATATCGATGACGGCAATACCCGTCATGAATTATCAACATATTTCACACAACAGATTCAACAATCACCCCATCATATTACTGCAGCGACTGTACGTGGTTATTACGGAAAAAATGACCAAGTCGATGTGCCATATTTTAATCCTGAGCATAGCTATAGTGCTGAAGTGACTGTTGAGCATGATTGGATGACATGGCGTAATTACGACCGTCATTTTAGTCAGCATTTTGCAGCAACTCTTGGGACATTTGGGCAAAAAAGTGAGTCCGCGAAGCCGATTTATAATGTGTATTACCAACATGATTGGCGCTTGTCACGGACATGGAAACTCAATTACGGCATCGGTTGGGGAGTACATCCATATGATGGTGAAGATGAAACTAGAACCTATGGAGTGGTTGGATTTGAGGGGCGCTTCTAATGAAAAATCAATTTAAAATGAAACTATTGAAGCAAACCTTAGCGTTTGGATTATTATTCCCTTTTAGCTCATTTGTTTTACAGGCAGCAGAAGTTCAGGTTCAACCTGAGGGGGCTGTGCTGGAGATGAGTGAAGAAGAGAAGCATCAAAATCAGTTTGTGACTTTAACTTTTCATGATGTACGCGATGATGTTGCTAAACGTGGAGACCGTGATGTCTATGCCATTAGTACACAGAATTTAGGCCAGTTTTTGGCATGGATCAAGCGTGAAGGTTGGCATCCTATTCGTTTGCAGGATGTGATGGCGGTACGTTTAAAGCAAAAAAAACTCCCAGAAAAAGCAGTTATGCTGACCTTTGATGATGGTGCTTTAAGTAGCTACAGTAAAGTTTATCCATTGCTTAAAGCCTATAATTATCCGGCTGTTTTTGCGATTCCAACCAGTTGGATCAATGGCAATACCAAAGATGCCTATGAAGCATATGGTGTGGGCAATTTGATGAACTGGGACCAAATGCGTGAGATGCAAAAGTCAGGGTTAGTCGAATTTGTGTCGCATTCAGATGATTTACACCACGGTATTTTGGCCAATCCACAAAAAAATATGGAACCTGCTGCGATTACTCGTGAATATTTTGCAGCTGAAAAGCGTTATGAGACGGATAAGGAATTTAAACATCGGATTGTTTCAGATCTTAGAAAATCCAAGCAGGAACTTGACCGTCAATTAGGCATTAATAGTTTAGCGATCTTTTGGCCTTACGGTGCGGTTACCCCTGAAGTTGAAGGATATGCTCGTGAAGCAGGCCTTCCGATGTCGTTTAGTCTCGGTAATGTGGTGAGTTTGGCCGATTCTGCACACACGTATCAGCGTGCGTTGATTATGGATAACCCGACACCTGAGCAAATTCATCAAAATATGGATGATTTTATTCAAGAAGCACGTGCGGCATATAAACAACGTAAAAGCTTTTTAAGATTTAATTTGGCCGAATTACAAAGTCAAAATATACAAGAGTTTGATCAAAAACTGGGTCAGTTTTTAGATCAGGTTAACGGCTTTAAGAGCAATATGTTGCTTTTACAAACAGCCTATGACGCAGATGGTGATGGAAAAATAGATGCATTATTTTTCCCTAATTCAAAGCTGCCAATGCAACAAGATTTACTAAACCGTACGGTTTGGCAGGTGAGAACTCGGATTTCAAATCGTGTATATGCCGAATTGCCGATGAGTTTAGAGTTGAAACAAGGCATCAATCTGGCTGACGTGACCGCGGATTTAATGAAAAATAATAGTTCATTAGAGGGTGTCGTTTTAGATACAGGCAATGCTTTGGAGTGTGCGATTCACCAAGCGAAGTGGACTGAAGCATGTACACAACAAGTCAATCAAGTTATTGCGATTAAAGACCGTAGTAAAGCACTAGTACATCATTACGCAAATATTAGTATTGATAATCAAACTGCCTTAAAACTTAATTTACAAGGTACACAATTTTTAGGTTTAAAAGCTTTAGTTTCTCAAGCACTGACGACATCAGACTTTTTATATCTAAGTCTGAATCCTACAACCCATCCAGAGACATTTAGTGGTTTTGTCAAGGTCTTAAAAACCTTAACAGAAGATCAAAAGCAGCGCTTAATTGTGAGTTTAGATGTAAACCCCAATATGAATAATCGAGATTGGGCACGTTATCAACAAGATTATCAAACCTTACGTGCAGCATCGATTCAAAAAATTGGTCTCAATAATTATCAGTTAAATGATGGTGAGCGTATTCATCGCCATCTCTATAAAAGCCTCAGTATGAATGGTAGTCCATTAACCTACCGCGATCCGTATCTACAGGGAGGAGGCAAATAATGCAAACATGGATTTCAAATATTAGTTTCAATGACTTTTTTTTCGCTTTCGCCTTTTTATATCCATTGTTCATGGCGTGGATATGGATTGCAGGAGGAATCTGGTTTTATTTAAAACGTGAGTGGAAGCAGCCTGAATTACCGACTTCAAATGGTGCCGGTTGCAGCATTATCATCCCGTGCTTTAATGAAGAAGCGCAGGTATATGAGACTATTCGATATGCCATGCAAACACAGTATCCAAATTTTGAAGTGATTGCTGTGAATGATGGTAGTAGCGACCGAACTGCTGAAATACTGGATCGACTCGCACTGCAATATCCAAAATTACGGGTTGTGCATCTGGCTGAAAATCAGGGTAAAGCCTATGCACTCAGAGCTGGTGCAATGGTCAGCCAGTTTGAATATCTGGTGTGTATTGATGGAGATGCTTTGCTACATCCGCATTCAGTACTTTGGATGATGCATCATTTAACCCGTTTCCCACGTGTGGGTGCTGTGACGGGTAATCCCCGTATTGTTAATCGCTCAAGTATTTTAGGCAAAATTCAGGTGGGTGAGTTTTCATCAATTATCGGTTTGATTAAGCGTGCACAGCGTACCTATGGTCGTATTTTTACAGTTTCTGGTGCAATTGCAGGTTTTCGAAAAACGGCATTGAACCGAATTGGTTACTGGCGCGATGACATGATTACGGAAGATATTGATGTGTCATGGCGTCTACAGTTTGATCATTGGGATTTGCATTATGTTCCGCAAGCGCTGTGCTATATCTATATGCCTGAAACGTTTAAAGGTCTATGGAAACAACGTCTGCGTTGGGCGCAAGGTGGCATCGAAGTGCTATTTGCCTATCTTCCAAAGATCTTTAAATGGCGTTTACGACGTATGTGGCTTGTGGCGATAGAGTCGATTATCAGTGTGGTCTGGGCTTATGTCATGTTCACCATTTTTGTGTTGTATTTCTATGGGTTGTTTTTCTCCTTGCCCGGAGAGTGGGCAATTCAGTCGTTATTACCACAGTGGTATGGTGTAATTTTAGGCGGAACCTGTTTAATCCAATTCCTCGTTAGTCTTTGGATTGACCGGGGTTATGACAAACAGCGAATGCTACGCAACTATTTTTGGGTGATTTGGTATCCGTTATTTTTCTGGATTTTAGCAATGTTGACTACAGTGTTTGCCTTGCCAAAAACGATATTTAAAACACAAAAACGTGCACGTTGGGTGAGCCCAGACCGCGGTTTTAGAGGGGAAGAGAATAATGAAACTAGCTGAAGAAGTACAAATCAGCCCTGTAATAAAGCAGACTGAATTTAAAATTATTAAAGATGAATCCTTACTCGAATTACCTGAATACATTGATCGACCCGAATATGTTCAGCGTAAATCCGCAGGTTATGGTTTGATGGCATTGGGTTGGATGCTTTGGATGTGGTTATTCTTACCAGTATTGACTCTGCTGTTTTGGTGGTTTGAAGGCAATGTTGTATATGCACAAATTACCAGTCAAACTGAACCAATGACCAGTATTTCGATTATGAAATTGATCACCACCATAGGACTGTTTATCTGTGGTCTATTTCTCTGGGCAAGTTATAACTGGGTACGCTTTCATGGTGAAGATCGCAGGAAAGCCCCTGAAAATGCCAGTGATAAGGATTTAGCACACAGTTTTGATGTGAAAGCCAATGATATCGTCAGTATGCGTCAGTCGAAAAATATCACCCTGCATTATTCTGAAGAAGGGCAGCTAGAGCGCTACCATATCAATAGCTAAAACATTGACCTTCTAGGCATTTGCATCAGTCATTTGAATTTGACTGGGCAAATGCCTTTTTCATTTGTTGCGCATCAGGATGATCTTGTACAAAGTCATCTGGATAATAACCAATATGCCGCACACCATGTTGTTTTAATAATTGAATGGTGTCGGTGAGTTCTTGATTGGAAATCGGCTTCTGATGATTCCAGTCTGTCACCTGCAATTCAAAAATGGTACGGCTCAAATTTGGGTCGTATTTTTTTGCCTGTTGGATCAGATCGAGATAAAACTGTCGATGGTCTTTGGCTTTTTCCATATAAGGCATTGCCATAATCGCATTGTAATCATAATGTTGATAAGTACTGGCATTAGATTGACTAAACCATTCTTCACTCACAGGATTTAATACGGCTTCAGCATACATATTGCGTGCAAAGTGCAAATTAGGCTGACGCTGTTTCAAAATATCACTGATCCCCTCTGCAAATTGATCTAAATACGCAGTTTTATAACGTGCAAATTCACCTTGTTGCGGATGTTCGGGCTGTCCAATTAATGCACTGCTAAAGCCCCATGTTTGATAAGTTTGACGTGCAGCAGGGCTGTCATCTTCAAAATCATTCAGGGTAATATCATCATGATAAAGAATACCGTCAACTTTGTTGTGCTGAATAAAATCTAAAAATATCTCCGCAGTATATTGCTGGTTTTTTACATCAAAAGGGGAAATACGGATATAGCCTTTTTTATTGCTTATGGTTTTCACATATTGCACAGGATAGTGTTTGGGAAACTCCCAAGCAATTAACGGCAGCCATGCATAAACCTCTTGAACTTGGGTATGTTGACGAATGTCTTGCAACACTTGATGGAATAAATCTTCACGGACGGGAATGTAGCGATTTTTAAAATACACTTTATCTGCTGAACCATTGGCATCAGGGTCGGCAAATGCTTGTAAAAATATTGTATTGGGCTGAATGGTTTGAATTCGTTGAATTAACGCTTGAATATTGTGTTGCTGTTGAGCTTTGTCCGTATCAAATACATAGTCTAAATCGATATGCATAATGCGCATGTTGGAGATGTTATGTGTTTTTACATTTTTTGCAGTCTGTTTGGGTGCAGTTTTAGCATAGTGTTCGACTAAACTATTTATTGGGTGTTGTTTTATATCTACGGTATTGGCGTTGGTACATCCCATCATCGTCATGCCAATGCATGAGGTGAAAGCCATAAGTTTAGAGCTCATCCAAGAAATCATTGTTATTTTCCGAAAGGGTTTGGAGTTGGTTGGTTTATTTTGCGTTGATGAAATATAATTCAGATATTGCATCGCATGGCGAACCTTTTAATACTGGATCAGCCGTAGTGCTAATATACTACTGTAGCCGATTGTGCTTTAAAAAGTGAGAATTAGTTGGCACTTTGTTATTGGCGTAAAAAAACCGCAGAAGCATAATTGAACAACTGCGGTTTTATAAAAGCTAGGCTAATACTGATTTAGCGGATTAACCTGCTTTTTTATTCAAGCTTTGAGTTAAGCCATTAATGTCACCACCTTGGATGCCAAGTTCACTCATTAAGCTGTCAATTAACGGTGCTTGGCTGCGATAGCGTAAGGCACTGTTAACAACTTGGTCTGAAAGCGCGACATTGCCACTACCTTCATGATGTGCATCATTTTGGCATGAGCCTGCATGACCACCATTTAAACCATTCACTTGCAAAATCTTAATGTCATCAATGTTTTCCATTGGTTTAACACTTTCACGAATGATTTCAGGTAAGTATTTCAACATGGCTAAGCGAATTTGCATTTCCACCTGCTCAGAAGATAAAACGTTATTTGCTTCGTTGACTGCGCGTGTACCTTCTGCATCGACTTGATATTGTTTTTCCATTGCTTGAGCAAGTAATACTTTTGCGTCTGCTTCACCTTTCGCTTTTAAGCGCACTTTTTCAGCTTCAGCTTCAGCGGCAATACGAACTGCTTCAGCATCATCTGCTGCTGCTTGTTTACCTGCTTCAGCAGCAACCGTAATTGCAATTGCTTCTTTCTCTGCTCTTTCTTTGGCAGAAACCAGCTCAACCGCTTTTTGACGTTCAGCTTGTTGAATTTGACGAACTGTAACGACTTCTTCTTCAGCTTTAACCGCTTGCGCACGCGCTAGGTCAGCATGTGCTTTTGCTTCAGATTCAGCACGCGATTTTTCAGCAATCGCAATAGCACGGTCTTGCTCAGCCAATTCAATGGTTTTCTTCTGTTCAACTTGCGCTTGTTGAATAATTTGTGATTTTTGAATGTTTTGGTTTTCAACATCACGTGCAGCTGCGATACGTTTCAAGTCAACTTCACGTTCAGCCGCAATGCGTGCTTCTTCTGCTTCACGCTTTTTCGCAGCTTCTTGAGCGGCAATTTCGGCTAATTGCTCTGCACGACGAATGGAGATTTCACGTTCTTGTTGCAGTTTTGCATATTCTTCTTCACGTAAAATTTGCAAGCGTGCTTGTTCTGCTTCCAAGTTCTTGGTTTTAATTGCAAGATCAGCATCTTGTTCAATCACATTACGCTTACGACGACGATCTTCAATGGTTTCAGTCAGTTTAGTCAAACCTTCCGCATCGAAAGCATTTTGTGGGTTAAAGTATTTAAAGCCAGTTTGGTCTAAACCTGTCAATGAGACGGTTTCAAGTTCCAAACCATTTTTATGTAAATCTTCAGAAACCACTTGTTGTACTTTTTGTACGAAGTCTACACGTTTCTCATGCAATTCTTCCATCGCCATTTCTGCGGCAACTGCACGAAGGGAGTCAACAAATTTCCCTTCCACTAAGTTTTTCAACTCATTTGGAGACATGGTCTTTTGACCCAAAGTTTGCGCTGCAGTTGCAATGGATTCAGCCGTTGGTTTTACACGAACGTAGAATTCAGCCATGACGTCTACACGCATACGGTCACGAGTAATCAAGGCTTGATCATCAGCACGACGAACTTCAAGGCGTAGAGTATTCATGTTGACAGGAATAATTTCATGCAGGACAGGGAGCACAATCGCACCACCACCTAAAATGACTTTTTCACCGCCAAAACCAGTACGGACAAATGAAATTTCCTTACTAGAGCGACGGTAGAGTCGAGCAATAATAAAACCAATAAAAATAAGCGCGGCAAAAATGATCCCGACTGAAACAAGGATGCCGCTTGGAATAATGTCTAACATGGACGTTTATCTCTGTTGTTGTAGTTCAAGTTAACCCTCTGGAGTGTTAACAAGTTGGTTTAAAATATGAAAATTAGGTTTTAAGTTATCATGGCAAATTTGCCAAATTAAATTTTCTCTCTTTGGCTGTGATTAAACCCTGATGCTGTTCCAATCACATGAATATTAGTATTTACAAGTTGATGGCCTGAAAACCGACTGTAGTTTTTTGAGTAAGGACGACAGATTGCCCCTGACTGAAAGTTTCATCTTGTTCGGGTTCAACCAAAATATAATGGGTTAAGCCATGTTGATCTTGTACTTTGGCTTGCGCAGGATATTGCTGACGCGCCTCACCTAAAATGATGGTTGCGGTACGGCCGATCAGTTCCTCACTGTAAATGGCAGTGGTTTCATCCTGTGGGAGAATACGTGCAATTAGCATTGCACTCAACCGTACAAAGGGCATAGAGAGAAACACGCAGGCAGGCGCAATGATCCATACACTAAACATCAGATTGATCATTTGATTGGCAATGGCCTGAATGGTGAAACCGACCAAACTATAAGTACATAAGAAAATGATCAGCCAGACAAAAAGGGGAATGCGGCCTAAATACAACCAATCTAATAGTTTGGTGACGACACCACTATCTGCATCAACGCCTAACTCAGCATTATGGCCTACATCTTCGGGCAGGAATTGATCTAAAAAACCTTGTGAACCTCCACCCAATAATGTCAGCAATATTTCAAAGATGCCAAACAGAAACATCAAGCATAGACTAATGCTAAACACGATATTTGAAGGGTGAGTAAACAATTCCCACATTATATTTATCTCTATATTTATGCTTATAAAAAATAAAAAACAATTCTGGCTGAATTTTTTCTAGGCTTAAAATAACATTATCTGTCTGTATTGTGTAAAAAAATTATAGTGCTAGTTTATCGAATGTTTAAAATTTTGAGAATTTATGTCGGAAGTTTGGATTAATATATTATGTGGTCGATCTATAATAATATTTTTTTAAATCAATAACTTTGTATTGAATTACGACTTAATAGCCCAGAAGTGGCTGTGAATTTACGATTTTTATTTAATTTACTAATCAATGATTTTAGTCGGTTTTAAGTTTTAGAATGAATTGAATAGCACTATGTTAAAAAATGTAAATAGACTTGTAAATGCTTCTACTGTCAGCTTTAAAACGGTAGAAGCAAAAGAAAATAGTCGGTTTGTCTTAAAGCAGTGAAGTTTGAATGCGAACTTTCATATCCAGTGCTGCTTGCGTAATAAATGCTTTCATCCATTTGACTTGCTCACCCATTGGGTTGATTTTCACGGCAGTATCAAGAAAAGCCATGCTGTCCAATTGGAATAGTTGTTGATCAATTGCAGCTTCTAATTGGGTGCTGTTCGCAGCTAAAGGCAGATGAATCAGATGAAAGGCTTTTGGAAAATTATAGAAGGCATAAAGTAGGTTAAAGGCACGTTGATCACCTTTTAAATTACCAGCTCCAATTTCATAACCACGCGCTTGATTACTATGAGTCACACCAATTAAAAATTCGAGATTATGGTCCAAAAGTCGTAGACCAAATTGCAGCCCGATTTGGTCGGCAGAAAGCTCATGTTGTACAAAGTTATTCATTGCACTGCCATCATCATTTCGTGCATCTTGTAAGATTAGAATATGGTCTGCATGCTGATAAATATAGCCTGCAAGCCCAGCAGCCTCAATCAGTGACTTTAATGTTTCAAGGGTGTAATGGCTATATGGCATGATGAACAGAAGTAATGAATGTTGAGACTACTTTAGTTGTTTTTGTGATTTTTTTAAGGAATTATTTAGAGGATTAAACGATAAGTCTATTGTCAAAAAATTGCTTAAAATAAGAGAATAACCATTAAAAATAGCCTGCATGTATGCCTTTGTTAATGGGCTAAATTCATTGAAAAATTAATTAAATTTGATAAGTGCTATCAGTCAATTTGTATATGACGAATAGGAATATCAATATCATAAAACAAGCAATCGTTATGAAAACTTAATCACTATAATGCCGATATATCTTTAAAAAGTGTCATTAAGTACACATATTCTAAGCTGGTGTTGTCCATGTCATTAAATGAGGAAAGACTTACTCATCTTAAACAGCTTGAAGCTGAGAGTATTCATATCATCCGTGAAGTTGCTGCTGAGTTTGAAAACCCAGTGATGCTGTATTCCATTGGTAAAGATTCTGCGGTGATGCTGCATCTTGCTTTAAAAGCATTCTATCCTGCCAAGCTTCCATTTCCACTGCTGCATGTCGACACAGGTTGGAAATTTAAAGACATGATCACTTTCCGTGACAATATGGCCAAAGAGCATGGCTTTGAGTTGATCGTGCATCAAAACCAAGAAGGTAAAGATGCAGGCGTGAATCCATTTGATTATGGCAGTTCGAAATATACCGACATCATGAAAACGCAAGGTTTAAAGCAAGCTCTGGATAAATACCAGTTCGATGCTGCTTTTGGTGGTGCACGCCGTGATGAAGAAAAATCTCGTGCCAAAGAGCGTGTGTATTCATTCCGTGACAGCAAGCATCGTTGGGACCCTAAAAACCAGCGTCCTGAACTTTGGAACCTTTACAATGGTAAAGTCAACAAAGGTGAAAGCATTCGTGTGTTTCCATTGTCTAACTGGACTGAGTTGGATATTTGGCAATACATTTACCTTGAAAATATTAAATTGGTTCCTTTGTACTTGGCGGCTGAACGTCCAGTGGTTGAGCGTAGTGGTACGCTGATCATGGTAGATGACGAGCGCATGCGTTTGAACGAAGGTGAAGTGCCACAAATGAAATCGGTACGTTTCCGTACTTTAGGCTGTTACCCATTAACAGGTGCGGTTGAATCAACTGCAACAACCTTGCCGGAAATTATCCAAGAGATGCTTTTAGCAACTACATCTGAACGTCAGGGCCGTATGATCGACCATGACGAAGCGGGTTCGATGGAAAAGAAAAAGCAGGAAGGTTATTTCTAAGAATCTATCCCGAAGCCTTTTATCAAAGAGAGATTCCGCGGGATTAAAAGATTTGAGAAACCGATTTCTAAAGAATATGTGGAGCTTTGAGCAATGTCTCATCAATCAGATTTAATTAGCCAAGACATCTTGGCGTATTTAAAACAGCACGAAAATAAAGACTTATTGCGTTTTCTGACTTGCGGTAACGTGGATGACGGTAAATCAACCTTAATCGGCCGTTTGCTTTATGACTCAAAATTGATTTATGAAGATCAACTGCAAGCGGTAACGCGCGACTCGAAAAAAGTCGGCACCACGGGTGATGCGCCGGACTTGGCGTTATTGGTGGATGGCCTGCAAGCGGAACGTGAGCAGGGCATTACCATTGATGTGGCTTACCGTTATTTCTCAACTGAAAAACGCAAGTTCATCATTGCGGATACACCGGGACACGAACAGTACACCCGCAACATGGCAACAGGTGCATCGACTGCAGACCTTGCAATTATCTTGATTGATGCGCGTTATGGTGTGCAAACTCAAACTCGCCGTCACTCCTTTATTGCCGGTCTTTTGGGTATTCGCAATATTGTGGTTGCGATTAACAAAATGGATTTGGTGGAATTCTCTGAAGCGCGCTTCAATGAAATTCAAGCAGAATACAATGAGTTCGTGAACCAATTGGGTGAGCGTAAACCAGCGAACATTATTTTCACGCCAATTTCCGCATTAAATGGCGATAACGTGGTGAATAAATCGCCAAATACGCCGTGGTACCAAGGTCAAACCTTAATGGAGACTTTGGAAACCGTTGAAATTTCACAGGATACTAGCAAGCACGAATTCCGTTTCCCTGTGCAATATGTGAACCGTCCTAACCTTGATTTCCGTGGTTTCTGCGGTACGATTGCCCTCGGCGCAGTGAAAGTGGGCGATACGATTATTGCATTGCCATCGGGTAAATCTTCTACGGTGAAAGAGATTGTCACTTTTGACGGTAACCTCGATCATGCTGTTGCAGGTCAAGCAGTGACGTTGACGCTGAACGATGAAATTGATATTTCACGCGGCAACGTGTTGGTGAAAGCAGGTGAACAGCCACTGATTTCACGTTCTGCACGTGCATCTGTGGTTTGGATGAATGATCAGCCGCTTGTACTCGGCAAACTGTATAACGTGAAGTTTGGTACACAAACCATTCCGGCTAAAGTTGAAAAGATTAATTTCCGTACCAATGTCAACACATTGGAAAAAATGCAGGTTGAACAGCTTGATTTGAACGCGATTGCGGATGTCACCATTGAGTTTGATGCACCCGTTGTCTTTGACCGTTATCACGACAGCCGTTACACAGGTTCATTCATCTTTATTGACCGTTTAAGCAACGTCACTGTTGGTGCGGGGATGGTTGAAGCTGCGGTGGAATGGACTGCACACGATGAGCCTGTGACTGCTGAAAAGCGTGCTGCACGTTTGGGTCAAAAACCTGCCGCGGTAACAGTCACTGCAAAAGTACTAGAAAATGCCCAAGCGATTGAAAGCTTGCTGATTCAGCAAGGTGTAGTTGCGATTGCGAAAGCTGGCTTAGATGCTGCTCAAGTTTCTTTGCTTCGTGAAACGGGTGTGACGGTGATTACTGATGTTGCTGACGGTACAGATGTGACTTATGCGGTAGACACAGTTGAAGAAGTAGCTGAAAAAATTGTTGAGTTAGTTCGTCTGTAATGGATTGAGCTGATGAATAAAAGACCTGCTGATAAGCGGGTCTTTTTTATTGCTTAAAGCTTGATTGTTTAAAAAATAATACAATCAACAAATATTTGATATTTCATTATATTTTCTTTTTTATACAATGCCTCTGAAAGAGCTTTGGGGGTGTTTATGAAAAAGTTATTATTTTTAATGGGGTTATGCTTTGTATGTAGTGTTGATGCAAAGCAGAGCAGTCAAAGCACAGAAGCCATTAAACAGAAAATTATTCAGCAGTCGATTGAGAGCTATCCGGGAAATTGCCCTTGTCCATATAATACTGCGAGAAATGGCAGTCGATGCGGAAAGCGCAGCGCTTACAATCGTGCAGGTGGATATGTACCGCTTTGCTATCCTGAAGATGTGAGTGATCGTATGGTGAAGGAATATAAGGGGCGCGGTTAATTTTTTTGCATTAAAATTATTTATACAATCTAAATTGCATACTTAATTATTGCGATTGATCTTTGAAAGAAACCCACGTTGCAGTGGGTTTCTTCATATATCGAATTCAAAAAGCGATTCAATAAAACTAAATTACAGACTTGAAACTTATTGAATGGTCACAGTGACAGGTTTTGCGTAAATCGTATAAGTGTAATTTGGCGCCATCGTATATTGATAGCTTGGCATGACATAAGCTGTGCCTTTTTCGGTAAATGTCAGGCTTTGGCCATTTTGCGAATACTTGGCTGAATTTGGCAAAACCAGCATATTTTTAATGATGTAATTTGATTTTTCTCCAATTTGGGTTTGGATTTCCGCATTGATTTCTACGGGTTTGCCTACAGTGGTTGTGAGTTGACTTGCTGTCTTCAGCTTTACCGCCAGATTTGATGAATCATGCGCATAATCTGTGGTTAAGCCATGCGTGCCTTGAACATACATACGGTTAAAATCATCTTTGTTCATACGGAACGTCCACGGCCAGAAAGTCACGCCGCGCTGGCTCGCCATAAACATCAGTTCTTTATTTAAACCAGAAAAAGACGGGTTAAAAGTTGAGGAATATTTTTGCGTTGCATCTAAAATGCGGCGCGTGTTGACAATATTGCTTTGCGCTGTCGGTGTGCTGGTTAAAAATCCAGTGGATACGCCAGGTAATTCATTTTTCATATGAAGGATTTGATCGCCAAGAAAACTGATGACAATGGCTTGGTCATAAGCATCATGCTTATCTAGCAATGCTTTAATTTTTGGCACAATTTCAGGTTTTGAACTTTTGATTTCAATGAAATGGGTCACATTTGGATATTTTTTCACAGCCGCAAGAATCTCATCCATTGTCGGTACTTTACGTCCATTTGGAATGGTGCGTAAGTTCTGGATTTCTGCAAGCGTCAAATCTTCAATTTTACCTACAACACCTGTGGTGCGCGTGGTGGTTGCATCGTGCATGATGACCACGTGATTGTCTTTGGATAGATAAACATCGTACTCAACCGCATCTGCGCCGACTTCAATGGCCTTTAATGTGCCTTCTAAAGTATTTTCATCTTCAAGTGCTGGAATACCGCGATGTCCTGTAATAAGCGGTTTGCGCAGCAGCGTGTTAGGCGCCATCAATTTCATAATTGATTGAACCGTCTCTGGTTGAGACGTATAAATACCATTTACACCTGTACTTAGCACTTCGGCAGCCGTTAAAGGATTATTGGTATCAATATTTGCCCAAGGTGTAATCAGCAGTCGCTGTAAATGCGAAACAGCTTCTGTTTGTACAAGATGTTTGGGCAGAATGACAATTTTAGAAAGCGATAAGTTGGTATTGTGCGCAATGGTGACTATATCTTTACGTGAAGTGGTTAATCCCGTTTGGTTGGAGTAATCCAGTGCTGTTCGAAGGGTGGGAATGGCAATCCGTGCTTTGCGTAAAAGTTCTGGCTGATCTGAAAGCAGGGTGATATCCGTCAAATCATAACTTTCACTCAATGTTTTCAGCTTGTTAATGGTCTGCTCATTTTGAATGCGGAGCAGCGGGAGTGTGCGGCGCGTTGCATCATTTAGATAATCACGTAAAAGCATGACTTTTTTCTGTTCAGCATTCAACAGATTTAGCTGTTCATCCAGCTGATAGGCAATGTGTGTTGCTGCGGCAGAGGAGATGCCGTTCACGGGTGCAGGCTGCGCAATGGTTGGCGCCATAGAAACAGGCAGGTTTTGGTCAATAATATCTGTAACGCGGTTGGATTCAGGCAGCGGATCAAGCTGTTCAGTAATCTTGATTGAATCCACTTTCATTAATAAACCGGCAGTAGATAAGCCGACTGCGCCTTGGTCTAGATTATAAGGCAGTGTGGTATCCAGCACTAAATTGTCATCAATATAGTGGCGCACACGCTGACCATGCACAATCACAGTCGCTTTATGCGGCGTGTTGATGTCCATATTTTCTTTATAAGCAGATTTATGCAGGACATTCCACGCATTGGTAGGCTGGCGTAGCGCAAGTTCTAAACCGCTTGCGCCAGTTGCATCGGCGCGAATTGCAAATTGATAATAAGGGGTGAAGGCAGGCTCAGCATAGCTGTCCGCAGCACGGTAAATAATACTGCCCCAGCGGCCGCCATTATTTCTTTCTAAATAGGTAAATTCGACATCTATGCGATAGTTTCTGAGTTTTTGATATTCAGGTGACAGCATTAAAGTGGTCATTTGTGTGTCATTGGCGCGTCCGTCAATGAACAGGCTGCCGTCTTTGACTTCAACTGTGCCTGCATTGGAGCGTAATGCAGTCCATGAGGCTGGAAGGGCGCTAAGCTGATCGAAGTTTTCGTCTAAATAGATTTTAGGTACAGGGACCTCTTCTTCTGGCGTTTCTGGCTCTGGAGCTGGTGTAGTTGGTGTTTCAGGCAGAGTAGATGATCCGTCATTATCATCATTGTCGTTGCAGGCAGTTAAATTGAATGCCAATAATATCGCTAAGCTTAATGAAGTCAGTTTAGTCATTATGTCGTCTCAGGTTTGATTTTTAGAAAGCGATTCAAACTTAAGAGTTGAAAATGACACTTTTATTGATTTGTCATATATCTAAACTTTGCTTACATATTGATGTTTTATGAATTCATAAAAATTTAATAAAAAAGTATATTTCATCCAAAGAAAATGATTTAAGATACATCTTAATTAATCTTAAGGTATATCTTGGTTATGCCAAATTCAGACCTTCTTGCTGCTAGCGATAGTTCTGTAAAAACCCGTAAACGCCTGTTTGAAGCAGGGCACATGAAACTATTGGTGCTGTATCTGATCTCTCAATCGCCCAAATACTGCTACGACATTATTAAAGATGTAGGTGCAATCGTGGGCGGCGGTTACAGCCCAAGTACAGGGACGATTTACCCAACGCTGAACTATCTTGAAGAACAGCAGTACATTCATGCAGAACTGAATGCTGAAGAGCGTAAACAGTACAGCATTAGCCCACTTGGCATGCGGCATCTAGAAGCGGAACAAGCGACTGTAGAGAAAATCCTGTGCCGTTTTGATACCCGCAAGCAAATCCATAACAACGAACAATATGCCGATATCAAACGTGCGATGGAAAACCTAAAAGCATCACTGCGCATCAAAATCCAGCATAGTGAACTAACATCCGAGCAGGTATATGCCATTGCGGAAAAAATCGATCAGGCGGCCGTCGAAATCAGCCGTATGGAGGTGTCTTAATGAAACAGCATCAATATGAAATTACGGTAAAATACATTGCCGATGCTCAAGGTTATCCATCTCGCTATACCAAAGCTTTGCAGTTTAATGCCTATAACCATGATGACCTGTTTAAGGTGCTGGAGCATTTGACTAAAGCGCAGCTATTGGATGATGAAAAGACCAAAGCCTTTGCTGTTGGACTAAAATTGTTTGGTGAAACTTTGCTGGAAAATAAAGATATTCCTTTGTTTAAAGATTTCTTGCCGCAGTTTGTGCAATTCATGAAAACTCTTAAACACAGCATTAAAACACAGCAGCTAGAGCAAACTTCAACGCAGGTACACCATGAGCAATAATATTCCTAAAATTCATCCTAAACATTTGACTTGGCTAATGCCGCTGATGCTTTCAGGCATTATGAGTGGTTCAATTTCCTGTTTTAACCTACTGTTGAATAAAGGTTTAGTTGATGGCTTTTTTGGCATTTGGCTGCATGCATGCATGGAGCCTGTCATGGATGATGGCCTTTCCATTGATTTTGATCGTTTTGCCTTTGGTGCGTAAATTCCTTATGAAATTTGTGTACCTGCCACAAGAACCTTCTTCGAAATAAATTGGATTAGTGAGCCGAGTGCTCGTGAATAACCTGTTCGATCATCGCTTGAAGTTCCGCTAGAGTTTTTACGCCTGCGATACGTTTGACAATTTGCCCTTGATAAAAAATCAAGGTTGAGGGTAGGCCGTAAACGTTATAGCGCAAAGTCAGAATGGGAGATTGATCAACATTCACTTTGCCGAATTTAATATTTTTATGCTGTGCTGACATTTGCTGCGCACATTGTTCAAAGACAGGAAAGTTTTGTACGCACGGCGCGCACCAGTCGGCATAAAAACGGATCACGGCAAACCCATCAAACCATTCATAGTCACTATGGTTATTTTCATTGTATTCAATGAGCTGAGACATGCTGTGCCTATTATGAATTTGCTAAATGGTGCTTAATTATACATAAGTTTATGCTTATTCATTCTACGGCATTTCTGTGTTCAAATAGGGCCGAGATCGAAGAATAGTCAATTATTGAAAAGGAAACCTCATGTCAAAGGAAACCATGCAACAGGTCATTATCACTGAACCAGGTGGTGTCGAAAAACTTGCTTATGAATCGGTGACAGTTCCTGAGCCGAAAGCGGATGAAGTCTTGGTCAAAGTCCATGCGTTCGGCATCAACCGTCCGGATATTTTACAGCGCCAAGGCTTATACCCAATGCCTAAAGGGGTAACGCCTGTACCGGGACTTGAAGTTGCGGGTAAAGTGGTTGCAGTCGGTGGCGATGTAACGCTATTTAAAGTGGGGGATCAAGTTTGCGGGCTGACCAATGGTGGTGGTTATGCAGAATATTGCGTGGTGCCTGAAAGCCAAACCATTGGCATTCCAGAGGGTGTAAGCTTTACCCAAGCTGCTGCGATTCCGGAAACCTTTTTTACCGTATGGGCAAATGTGTTCCAAATGGCGCACGCCAAAGCAGGCGAGACTGTTTTAGTGCATGGCGGTGCAAGTGGTATTGGTACCACCGCGCTGATGCTGTGCAAATCATTGGGCTTAAAATCTTTTGCAACGGTCGGTTCAGATGAAAAAGTTCAAGCTATTTCAGATTTAACGACGGCGATTAACTACAAAACACAAGACTTCGAACAAGTCATTAATGCAGCAACCGACAATGGCGGTGTCGATGTAGTGCTAGATATGGTTGGTGCGCCGTATTTAGAAAAAAACCTCAACTTGCTGCGCCGTGACGGCCGTTTAGTCTATATTGCATTCTTGGGCGGAGCAAAAGCCAAAGAAGTAAAACTCGGTCAGATTATGATGAAACGCTTGACCATTACCGGCTCAACTATGCGTGCACGTAATACTGCTGAAAAGGCCGAGATTGCCAAAGGTCTGCAAGAGCAGGTTGCGCCATTGTGGGGGAAAGGTGAATGCTTGCCGATGATTTATAAAACCTTCAACTTTGACCAAATCCAAGACGCGCATGCGTGTATGGACACGGGTGAGCATATTGGTAAAGTTGTGGTGAATGTGATTTAAAAATGATAGAGAAATTTTTCTCTAATATTTGAAAATTAATATCGTATAGAGAAGGGGGATTTTATCCCTCTTTTTTATTTGAGAAAGATAGACTGAGATCACCTTAAATTTTAGGCATAAAAAAACCAGCTTATTGCTGGGTTCTTTATTACACCATCTTCAGTAACAGAAGAATGGTGCCCGAGGCCAGACTCGAACTGGCACGCTTTGTGGGCGGGGGATTTTAAATCCCCTGTGTCTACCG
>NZ_JBLZXR010000031.1:0-10992 GCF_050285345.1 Acinetobacter sp. | reverse complement strand
GAACTAAGTTTAGAGTTAAAGATATTGATAAATTATTTAAAGATTACTGTAATGATTTATTTGGTATTTAGCTATATTTCCCAATAAAGCACTTGCCAATAGCTGCTCCAGACGCTCCTGATCACCAGCACAGGTTTTAAGACGGTTATGTATATCCAAATCCAGACATGCAGATGGCCCGATCATGCTTTGTGCTAATGGATTTGAATAAGATAAGCTCAAGTCCTGATTTAGCAAGATAATACCGACCTTTAAACTATCCAATACCGCACAAAAACTGAGATTATCCTGCTGTATCAGACTGATCTGCCGATGAATCTGTAAAGACCGACGTAAATGTATTCCAATCCTTCTTAGAAAACTTAGCTCAGCCAGCCCAAAGCCCTGAGTTTTTGGGGTACGGTGTATCCCCATTACAGCCCAACGATAATTTCCTCTATCCAACAATACTCCAGCCATATAACCGATCCCTGTCGGCTTAAGGCACTTTTCATAAAATAGATACTGCTCAGTTTTGGGGTCATCTGCATAATGCCGACAGTCTTGTTTAAGGGCTTCCCCCATATCAAGCTTATCCCATAAAGGCATATGCAACTTCATATCAATGATCTGAATCCGTTCATCTTGATAAGCAGATAAGCTTTCCTCTGGAATATTGCATGTATAAACAAAGTCATAAGCTGGATTGAATTGATCAAAACCGGTAAAAATTGCACTGTGACTGTGAGTATATTTCACAATCTCCTGAACAACCTCTAACCACAAAGCAGGCAATAAAGCAGCATCATAAATTTTTGCAATGATATTATTTTCCTGTTCTGCTTTCATAACAGCTCTTTTTAATAATTGTTTTTTAAATTATAACGTTAAAGATTATAAAGTTAAACTAAAGAAAACTTATCACTTATTTTGTATTTAAATAACTTTCACCATTCTTCTGGCTTTAATCTAATCCCTTTATCACATAGCAGAAGCTACAGAAAACCAACTTGAATGAAAAAAGGTGTTTTTCCTATTTACTGATTATGAAGGGATTAAATTTAGAGGAATTTCAACCTAGATCAGACTTATGAGTTGAGTGAGGAGCATTTAGATCAAGGCAGACGTGATGTGACTGAAATAAAAGATAGTTTCACTATTATTCTTGATAGTAAAATAGAGAATCAAAAAAATTTTATAGCAGATAATTTCTTCGAAATCTGCGATATTGAAATAGGTAAGAAAATAAAGTCAGCTGAATTTATAAATCACTTAAAAAGTCACCTTAATAATTTTGTAACTAAATAAAAAATCCCTGCATATTGCAGGGATTTTTTCAGATCAAATGATCGGGGGGATGACTTACATCATGCCGCCCATTCCACCCATTCCGCCCATGTCAGGCATTGCAGGTTTGTCTTCTGGGATTTCAGTAATCATACATTCAGTCGTCAACATTAAACCCGCAACAGAAGCCGCATGCTCAAGTGCAGAACGCGTTACTTTAGCAGGGTCAAGAATACCCATTTCTAACATATCGCCATATTCTGAAGTTGCAGCGTTATAACCGAAGTTACCTTCGCCTTTTTTCACCGCGTTAATCACAACTGATGGCTCATCGCCCGCATTCGCTACGATTTGACGAAGCGGTGCTTCAATTGCACGACGTAAAATGTTGATACCAACAGTTTGATCATCATTCACACCCGTTACACCATCAAGTGCTTTTGCAGCGCGTACCAGTGCAACACCACCACCTGCAACAACACCTTCTTCCACTGCTGCACGAGTTGCGTGAAGCGCATCGTCAACACGGTCTTTTTTCTCTTTCATTTCAACTTCAGTTGCTGCACCAATTTTGATCACTGCAACACCGCCAGCCAATTTAGCTACACGTTCTTGAAGTTTTTCTTTGTCGTATTCTGAAGTTGATTCTTCAATTTGCGCACGAATTTGAGTTACACGCTCAGCAATTTGACCTGCATTACCTGCACCATCAACAATCACGGTATTTTCTTTAGACACGGTCACTTTGTGCGCAGTACCTAAGTGTTCAAGTGAAGCTTGTTCAAGTGACATGCCCACTTCTTCAGAGATCACTGTTGCGCCAGTCAAGATCGCAATATCTTGCAACATTGCTTTACGACGGTCACCAAAACCAGGGGCTTTCACCGCACATACTTTGATAATGCCGCGCATGTTGTTAACAACAAGCGTTGCCAATGCTTCGCCTTCAACATCTTCAGCGATGATTAGCAATGGTTTACCTGTTTTTGCAACTGCTTCAAGAACAGCAATCAATTCACGGATGTTACCAACTTTTTTATCGACAAGAAGAATGAATGGGTTTTCAAGCTCTGCAGTCAAAGTATCTTGTTTGTTTGCGAAGTATGGAGAGATATAACCACGGTCAAACTGCATACCTTCAACAACGTCTAAAGAGTCTTCGAAGCCTGAACCTTCTTCTACAGTGATTACACCTTCTTTACCTACTTTTTCCATTGCTTGCGCAATCAGCTTACCAACAGTGGTATCTGAGTTTGCAGAGATTGAACCCACTTGTTCAATCGCTTTAGTATCAGAAGCAGGTTTTGCAGTTGCTTTAATATCAGCAACAATGGCTTTAACCGCAATATCAATACCGCGTTTAAGATCCATTGGGTTCATACCCGCAGTCACTGATTTGATACCTTCATTCAAGATTGCTTGAGCCAATACAGTTGCAGTTGTTGTACCATCACCTGCGATGTCATTGGTTTTAGAAGATACTTCACGTACAAGTTGAGCACCCATGTTTTCAAACTTGTCTTTTAATGTGATTTCTTTTGCGACAGATACACCATCTTTAGTGATGTGCGGCGCACCAAAAGAACGGTCGATTACAACGTTACGGCCTTTAGGACCTAAAGTTACTTTTACTGCATCTGCAAGGGTATTTACACCAGCAATCATTTTGCTGCGTGCTGAATCACCAAATTTTACGTCTTTAGCTGACATGCTTAACTCCAAATATTTTTAAATTTTAATCAATTCGTTTTCTTTAGCAGAAAATAAGCGCTCTAATTACCCTTCAAGCACTGCCAAAATATCTGACTCTTTCATGACAAGAAGCTCTTCGCCTTCTACTTTCACTTTAGTCCCTGCATAAGCACCAAACAGTACGTTATCGCCCACTTTAACGTCTAAAGCACGCACACCGTTATCTGTTACTTTGCCATTACCTACAGCAATAATTTTGCCTTGTGCTGGCTGTTCTGCAGCAGAAGTACTCAAAATTAAACCACCTGCAGTTTTTGTTTCCTTTTCTACGCGGCGAATTACAACGTTGTCATGTAAAGGACGAATTTTGCTCATTTCTAACTCCATAGACATTATTTGAATGTCATTTATTACGATGTGAAGATGACTTCTTATTCCTAGGTCATCAACAAAATTTTGATATGACACTTTTGTGGGGATGGAATAAAACGCTTCAAGGGCAAATCTTAAATTTTTTCATCTTTTTGTATTTTTTTTCTTCGAAATTGCTCTGAAAGCATTTAAAACTTATCTAAAACGCGAGTACCAAAATTTTCCTCAAATATTTTTAACTTTGGATGATAAAAATAATGGCGTACATTCATGTGTTTATCGATGACATTAAAACTGTTGGCAAGGTTTTCATGTAACCGATAAGAAATTGCCGTACCAGCATGAATATCCCAGACTGGATGTCCTGCACCTAAGTCATAAATTTGATTTAAATCATAACTCGCGGGGACATGCAAATGACCGTGTAATAAGCCATTTAAACCATGCTGACTCCACTGCTCCAAAGCCAAACGACCTTGTACTGGGCAATCCTTCAAACCATGCGGCTCATTGGGTGGCGTATAAAAGGGTTGATGTGCAATTACCAACTTTAACTTATTTTTCGGTGCTGCTTTTAACAACGTATCAACATATTGTATTTGTTCTAAGGAAATATGGCCACGTGTGTGATAACGCCGCCGTATACTATTGACCCCGATAAAATAAAAATGTTCAGTCTCTAATACATTTTCCAGAACACCAAAGAATAATTGATAGCGGGTAAATGGACTAAAAATCCGATTCCATACATGGTACAGCGGAATATCATGATTTCCGGGCACCACGATATAGGGCAAATTCAGGCTTTCCAGAAATTGCTTACAGGCATAAAATTGCAAATAACGCGCACGCTGAGTCAGGTCACCACTTGCAACGACCGCCTCTATGGAATGCTGTGCACAAAAGTGCTGGATCGCCTGCATACATTCAGGCTTTTCAGTCCCGAAATGCAGATCAGACAGATGCAGAATCATTCGGTACCCGTATATTTAAAGCATTTTTTTGCACAGAAATATTCAGCGGTGGCTGCATGGTGACAATTTCACCATCTACCGCCACGGTCATTTTTGTGCGTTTTGAATGAATCGTGACCTGATCTGCGGCAAAACTATAAACATCTGGTGCATTGTCAATATTGCCGCGAATGAGCTGCCACAGAATTTTAAATAACGTGCGTTTATCACTTTTGGCCACCACCACACCTGCAACTTTACCTGCGGCAGCATCTTTGGCAATTTGCAAATTTAACTCAGCCAATTGCAATTGATTATTGCCAAAAAAGATCAATGGCGTTTTGACAGGGTAAATTTGATGATCGACTTCAATCTCCAATTTCAGTTCTTTACGATCTCGAATCAGTACATCTAGGCCTGAGGTATAGGCATGTAAAGGGAAACGTCCAAATTTTAGGTTGTAATATTCACGCTTTTGAATAAATAATGGATATAGCCCTAAACTGGCATTATTCAGATAAATATGATCATTGATTTGTGCCACGTGAACTTTTCGATCATCACCTGTGGCAATCACTTTGGCTGCTTCCATAACATCCAATGGAATATTGAGAAGCCGCGCAACATAATTAAAGGTACCTAAAGGCAATATGCCCATTGGGATTTCCGTCTGCATTAAACACTGTGCGACCGCATTTAAAGTCCCATCTCCTCCTGCAGCAACCACCACACCGATATTGTTTTGATCTTGATGGCGCAATAAAGCTTTGTGCATTAAATCATCAAAACAAGACTCTTGCCCAATCTCGAAAGACTGTATTTCATAATCATATTCCGATAATAAACGCACAAGTTCTTCATAGATTTCATCTTTATTTACTGCATGAAACCCTGATTTCTTATTATAAATAATCGATAATGGCTTGGCTTGTTTAGACATTTTTTATACACCCAGAACGCCTTCATATTTATTTTGTCGAATTTAGCAACAAATAATAGCCCCTTTATGTAAAATTCGAATTACCACCATTTATTTAATCAATAATAATTCTCATGTAAGAATTTGTTTCAAGACATTGATTTGATTAGAAATAAATATATAAAATATTGTCCATCATTTTTATAAATAGAACAAAATATATCTTATTATTCAAATAAACATTTGTTTTATATAATTATTTAAACCAAATACCATTAACTACCCTAAAAAATCTACCACTTCTTTAGTCTTATTTTTTTTATGATTTTATGCTTTAATACAGCCACTTTTTTTTCATATTTTATCTGCATGGTGTAACCCATGATGCAGATTAGACTTTGTACGGTTAGTACATATTTGAGATAGGCCTCACCATGACCCAAGTGAACGCACCAGAATTCGTTCGTCACCCTAAGCTTATTGCTTGGGTGGAAGAAATTGCCAAATTAACCAAACCAGCAAAAATCGAATGGTGTGACGGTAGCGCAGAAGAATATCAACGTTATATCGACTTGATGATCGCTAACGGCACTATGCAAGAACTTAACCAAGAAAAACATCCTGGTTCTTACCTTGCTAATTCTGATCCTTCTGACGTTGCTCGTGTTGAAGGTCGTACTTTTATCTGTTCAGAAAAACAGGAAGATGCTGGCGCAACAAACAACTGGGAAGCTCCAGCTGAAATGCGTGCTCGTCTGAACGGTTTATTCGACGGTTCAATGAAAGGTCGTACTTTGTACGTTGTTCCTTTCTCTATGGGTCCTTTAGGTTCTCATATTGCGCACATCGGTATCGAATTGACTGATTCTCCTTACGTTGCAGTAAGCATGTCAAAAATGGCTCGCATGGGTAAAGCTGTTTATGACGTACTTGGTACTGATGGCGAATTCGTTCCTTGCGTACACACTGTTGGTGCACCGCTGGAAGAAGGTCAAAAAGATGTTGCATGGCCTTGCAACCCTGAAAAATACATCGTGCATTACCCAGAAACTCGTGAAATCTGGTCTTATGGTTCAGGTTACGGCGGTAACGCATTGTTAGGTAAAAAATGCCTCGCTTTACGTATTGCATCTTCTATGGGTCGTCAACAAGGCTGGTTAGCTGAACACATGCTAATTCTTGGCGTGACCAACCCACAAGGTGAAAAACACTACATCGCAGCGGCATTCCCTTCTGCGTGTGGTAAAACAAACTTCGCAATGTTAATTCCACCAGCAGGTTATGAAGGTTGGAAAATTGAAACTGTAGGTGACGATATTGCTTGGATCAAACCAGGTGAAGACGGTCGCTTATATGCAATCAACCCTGAAGCTGGTTTCTTCGGTGTAGCACCGGGTACAAATACCAAGACTAACCCGAACTGTATGGCAACATTGACTAAAGATGTTATCTATACCAACGTTGCAGTCACTGACAACGGTGAAGTTTGGTGGGAAGGTCTTTCTAAAGAAGCACCTGCTAACCTGACCAACTGGAAAGGTCAACCACACGTTACTGGTGAAAAAGCGGCACATCCAAATGCTCGTTTCACTGTTGCTGCAGGTCAATGTCCTTCTATTGATGCTGACTGGGAAAATCCAGCAGGTGTTCCAATTTCTGCGTTCATCTTCGGTGGTCGCCGTGCAGACACAGTGCCTCTAATTTCAGAAGCATTTGACTGGGTTGACGGTGTTTATAAAGCTGCGACTATGGGCTCTGAAACGACTGCTGCTGCTGTTGGTCAACAAGGTATCGTTCGTCGTGACCCATTTGCGATGCTTCCATTTGCTGGCTATAACATGGCTGACTACTTCTCTCATTGGTTAGAAATGGGTAAAGAAGTTGGTGAGAAAGCTGCTGCTCATGGCAACAAACTTCCTGGTATCTACAACGTGAACTGGTTCCGTCGTGATGCTGAAGGCAACTTCGTATGGCCTGGTTTCGGTCAAAACATGCGTGTTCTTGAGTGGATCATTGACCGTTGTGAAGGTCGTGCAACTGCTGTTGATACGCCTATCGGCCGTGTACCAACTTTCGAACAATTGAACTGGACTGGTTCTGACTTCACGAAAGAACAATTTGATCTTGTAACTTCACAAGACAAAGATCAGTGGATCAAAGAACTTGAAAGCCACACTGAGTTATTCAACAAACTTGGTGATCGCCTTCCAGAAGCACTTAAAACTCGTCAAGCTGAGTTAATTGCTGCTGTTAAATCTGCTTAATCGCTGATTAAGTCATAAAAAAGACCGCTTTATGCGGTCTTTTTTTATTGTATATTTTTTCAAGAAAAGCTTAAGCTACTTCTTGTGATTGCTGACGTGCATGTAATTCAACGAGATATTCACCTAAAGCCTGAATCTCAAGATCGCTAAATTGTAAATATAATTTGCTACGTCGTTTTAAAATGTCTTCACTCGATCTTGCCCATTCATGGGCCACCAAATAGTCCACTTCCTGAGCATACACACCATGACCGAAGTATTGTCCTAGCTCCTGAACAGAGGTTGCAGCATCAAGCAATCGCCAAACACGCGTACCGTAAGCATGCGCCCAACGAGATGCAATTTCAGCATCAATATCATCCATCTGCTGTTGAATTTTTTCAATCAGATGCTCGATTGAATGTAAATTTTCTGCACCCGGCAACATCGCTTCTGCTGTCCAAGCCTGAGTCATTTGTGGAAAATATGCTTTTAAAGTCGTCATCGCAGATTCAGCCAGTTTACGATAAGTCGTTAATTTTCCGCCAAAGACTGAAAGCAATGGTGCATGCCCTGTACCTTCATCACTCAAGGCAAGCGTATAATCACGGGTCACAGCCGATGGATTATCAGACTCATCGTCACATAAAGGACGTACCCCCGAATAAGTTGCAACAATATCACCTTGTGTTAGCTGAATTTTAAAATGATGATTAGAGACTTCCAGCAAATAGTCGATTTCCTCTTGCGTGATTTCAACATGCTCAGGATCACCCTGATATTCACGATCCGTGGTTCCAATTAAGGTATATTCTTGTAAATATGGAATCGCAAAGATAATACGTTGATCATCATTTTGCATAATAAAAGCTTTATCACCCGCATACAGCTTAGGCACAATAATATGACTGCCTTGAATCAGCCTGATGCCATAAGGTGATTTTTGCTGCAAACCTTGCTGGATAAATTCAGCCACCCACGGTCCGGCAGCATTAACCAAGACTTTTGCCTGAACCAGATGAATCCCATGTTCATTTTCCAATTGTACCTGCCAATGACCATTTTCTTGGTATGCCGCAACACAGCGTGTACGGGTATAAATATCTGCGCCCAACTCTCTTGCTTGCATTGCATTCAACACCACCAAGCGAGCATCATCAACCGCACAATCCGAATATTCAAATCCTTTGGTAATGCCCGAATTGAGTGGGCTATCCACATCACTAAACTCAACTAAATTTGAGCTCGCCAGTTGTTCCCGTTTTCCCAAATGATCATAAAAGAATAGGCCCAGCCGAATTAACCAGGCCGGACGTAAATGAGGTTCATGCGGCATAATGAAACGCATGGGGCGTATGATATGCGGTGCTTTTTTTAGTAGAACTTCACGCTCAGCCAAAGCTTCACGCACCAAACGAAACTCTTTGTGTTCTAAATAGCGCAAACCGCCATGAATCAATTTACTGCTTGCAGATGAGGTATGGCTGGCGAGATCATCTTTTTCACATAGCAGCACAGAAAGTCCACGGCCTGCGGCATCACAAGCAATGCCTACACCATTTATCCCACCACCAATGACCAGCATGTCATAAATTGGGTGTTGTAGATTCATAAACACCTCGCCCTTTTCAGATTATTCTCGTTATCACATTTCGAATTGTGTAGATTTTCGTCGTTATCAATATTCATTTTCACGAAGTCATATTAGAAATGTACGTTGATTCTAGTTTTGTCACAATAGCCTGATTCTTCATTTTAAATGTCCCATCCCTATTCAAAACAAAAATGATGACAAGCCGATAAATTGTACAGCAATTAAACCTAATGGCTTTTTTAATTTTCAACTTCATTATTCTTTTAATTCATTGATCATTCAGCATTTTACCCTCCTTCTCTTTCACTCACAGATCTAGAGCAAGATAAGCATGATGATTTTCATTGGCTTATTAATTTAAAACTTTTAACACAGAGATAAAAATACCACTAGATCACTGATAACTTATCCTACCTCTTTGTTATGAGCTTTAAGACGATTAATACCTATTTTATTGGGATTTTTATCGTTCTCATTTTAGAAATAAAAGCTTTCATGACTTTAGCCATCGAGTCTCTACCTAGGCTGTGGCATACTAAAACCATAACTACACACGGCGAATGAATGATGAAAAATATTTACAAAGTTTTGAGTTTGGGTATTGTTGCGATGTCATTGGCAGCGTGTCAAAGCGCACCACGTGCTTATAATGGTCAAACAGGTTATCAAATTGAATCGAAATCTGTAGATACAGCTACTTTGGCCTACACGCTAGCAGGTCGTCAAAATCAGCAAATGGATGCCAATAAATTACAACGTGCTTGCCAAAAAGTTTTAAACACACAAAAGACCTATCAATTAAAAATCCTGAGTGTGAACGAAATTGCTAATCCTGCACTAGAAAGCGCGCACTATGGCCGTCAAATTGGCAATAGCCGTACCAGTATTGGTCTATCCAACACTCCTGACTTACGTAATTCTGAAAACTTAGGTGCTCGCGATGCTTTAGATGCACGTCCTGCAACCTTACGTGTCGTTCGCTACACTTGCTCTTAATGGTATTTTCGTTTCATATCAACGAAACATTAGACAAAAAATAAGACGCAATAGGCGTCTTATTTTTTTGTCTAATGTTTAAAGCGTTTTATAGAAGCTGACATTTCTAAACTCTGGCGATTCATCGAGATCCGGCCACGTGGTTGCACTAAGTTCATCCAGCTTTTCATATTTGGGATGACTGAAATTTTTCACCCGACTGTCCGCCACCCACACTTCTGGTGCAAACTTTAAAAATTCATCTAAGAAAAATCGATTGCATTGGTCATACAATACATCGGCTGCAAGCAAAATATCGACCTGCTCTGCCTTGTATAAATCATCCAAATATTCAAGCTCAACATCATTCAGTTCGGCATTGGCACGGCAAGCATCCAAACTGACTTGGTCTATGTCACAGCAAATTACCCGTTTTGCTCCAGCCATTTTCGCTGCAATCGCCACCACACCTGAACCTGCACCAAAATCTAGCACCACTTTATCTTTCACATGATGCGGTTCTGCCAATAACCACTGCGCCATTGCTAGACCTGACGCCCAACAAAAAATCCAATACGGCGTATCATTCCAAATACGACGAATAACTTCATCATCGAGCTTATCGGTTGGGAATACAGGTGGAATCAACCAGAGGGAAATCGGTGTTTCAGGCAATTGCTGTGTATGTAATTCACAATTTGGAATCACATCATGCAAAGCATTAAGCAAGTGTTCAGGGGGGGGAGGAAATTGGAAAGTACAGCTCATATTAAGCCTTGGAGATGATTTTATTTGAATTTATAAACGTATTGGATACGCGACACCGTCATCTGCTGCTGTGCGAGACACACCTCAATCGAATTAACACTGTTTCTGCGACAGCATTAATCAAAAGACAGAATATGTCGAGTTCAGCAGATGACAAATGGTTTTGGTTACTTTTGCCGAAACAAAAGTAACATACGAGCTTCTTACATT
>NZ_JBLZXR010000030.1:0-46580 GCF_050285345.1 Acinetobacter sp. | reverse complement strand
TACAATTTCAGTCGTTTTAAATTCTCAATTAGGTAATCCTCCTTTACAGTTGGAAAACTTAATTAAAAGTTGAGATTCGCGTTATAGTTATAAATTTTGATGTTTCAAACTTAGATCAATCATTCGTTCTGATCTTTTATCCAAGCATTGTTGTCTTTTTAAATTGTATTTTATGTTGATAGATCCACATGACTTATGTGTTTTATATATAGCTGATTACTTAACTCTTCAGTACACCAAAGACCTTAAAGAATGAAATTTTACAGCTATTTTTACGTGCTAATATTTTTAGAATTTAGCTATAGTGTATATATGCCAATCTCAACTTTTTAAGTCATTGAAATAAAAAGGACATAATACAATTTAGATTTCGACCAAGAAAACTACCTCATGTTATGTCCCTTGAAGAATTTATCATCTTTGTCTATTTAATCATAGATGAGCTATATCCAATTATTGTCAATAAGCCACGCAGGACTCGTGGCTTTCCACCCGCTCTTACCGATATTGAAATTATCACAATGTAAATTGTGGTGAATTTCTTGGAATGGATACAGATAAAAGTATCTGGAGGTATTTAAAAAAATTGCTTAGGCCGGTTTCCAAAATTGGGGTCATCTCCTAATTTTTGTAAACATTGTGCAAACTTATGGCAGATTCATCAGAAAATCACAGCTCACTTAACTACATATTATGATTACAGGCTATACTTTTGCCCCAGCGAATATTGATGAGCGTGAGATTGCACCAGAAATTACACCAAACATTCATGGATTATTGGGAGCAGACAAAGGCTATTTAAGACCAAGTTTAAACGAATACTATAAATTTCAATATGTTGATTTACAGATACCATTGAGAAAGAATATGCTTGATCTCAGATCTAAAGAATCAATGAGATTATTGATGAAGGCTAGAAGAAAAATTGAGACCGTCATTGATCAGTTAGTAGATCGCTATAAATCGAACAATACATCTACCATATAAACTGACACGTTAATTTTTTATCTTTTAAATTGGTACAAAAAGTGCCACTCGGACACTTTTCACTTTAGCAAACCTGCTTAGAACATCAATTATTGTTCTGCGATATACACCAAAGCATCCAGTGGAATCAGTTGATAGAGTTCCACCACATCAGCATTACGCATACGGATACAGCCATGTGACATTGGAATGCCCATCGGCTCAGTGTCTGGCGTGCCATGTATATAAATATAACGTTTATAGGTATCACAGCCTTCACCTGCATTAAAGCCATTTTCCAAACCACTAAGCCACAAAATGCGTGAAAGAATCCAATCACGTTCAGGGCTTGAATCTGCAAGTTGTTGATCGTAAATTTCACCTGTCCATTGGCGGGCTTTAAAAACTGCATTTTGTGGTTGATTGTCACCAAACTTTTCAGCCACTTTGTGCCAGCCGCGTGGTGTTTTCCCACTGTTCTCTTGCTCACCAATGCCATTTTTACCGCTGGAAATGGTATAGAACTTATTATGCTTTGGCAGGGTTAGAGTTTGATCTTTTAAATTAATCAGCACATCAGCCTGATCTAACTCATAGTTAAACATGTTCATTCTGTTTATGTTGATCCTGATTTTTAGGTTTAACCTGCTCAACCATAGCTGGCTTTACTTCAGGTTCTGGACGTGCCCACAACCAGATTGCAACAATTAGCATGGTTAAGTCAGTAAAGACTTTGACGGCAAGCGGAGCGCTGGTGAAGAGCATAAAGACCGCGCTTATCAACATCATGATCGTTGCGAACCATTTCGCCTTACGCGGAACCGTGCCATTCTCACGCCATGCGCGAAGTGTCGGGCCATATTTGGGATGATTCAGTAGCCAATTGTCCATCTGTGGCCAACCCTTAGAAGCTGCCCAAGTGGCTAAAATTAAGAATACCGTTGTTGGCATGCCCGGCAATAATGCCCCTATAAAGCCCAATATGACAAAGATGACTACCAAACTTCGCCAAAACAACGTTCTCATACCACAACCCTAGACCTACAATTCGGGTAGTATAAAGTGTTTTTTCATTTTATCCGTTGTTATTCTGCATAATTCACTAGGTTTTGATATGAGCTTTTCAGCTGCCACTACAACATTATTTGAGCCATGGCTTCAGTATCAACACCCTTTAGTTCGCCAATTGGCATTTTGTATTGCCAGTCCTAATATTTTGCAGCAGCTTCCACATGAACTTACTGTGGTACATAACTTTCAATTGCATCCCGATCCTGTTTGGCAGCAACATTGGAAAAACTATCATCCACGCTTAGTAGCGCTTGATCAAAATCCCGAAGAACTCCAGCTGTTTTTGCAAAAATTAAAAAGCACCCGTTTGGGTTTACGCTTTGAAATGTTTATTTGGTTTTGGTTATTAGATCAGGATTATCATTCCTACCAATTGTTGGGTCATAGTATTCAAAAAATTGAAGGCCCGCGCACGCTGGGTGAACTTGATTTTGTCTTACTCAATACCGAAACTCATGAAGTTGAGCATTGGGAAGTGGCTTTAAAATACTATCTCGCAGAACGTGATTTTAGCCTGCCCTATTGGTATGGTTTAAATCGTAGTGATACCTTAAGTCGTAAGCTCAATCACTTTAGTCAGAAACAATTCCAATTTGATGAGGCGTTGGGACAACATATCCAACGTCGTTATTGTGTACTTAAAGGTCAATTATATCTTCCCCTCAACACCTCCGAGACACTTCCGACTTGGGTCAATCCGCAACGTCGAATTGGACAATGGGGACAGCAAATTGCGCCACAGGATCAAAATTTTTATCGCTTACAACGTCATGAATGGATTTGTCCACAACATGCTCAGAGCAGTGAAATTGCGCAATGGTGGACGGATGGTTTATATAAGCACATAGATCAAGAGTCCTATTATATGTATCGTTTACCTCGTCTCATTTTGCCGCAAGATGGGACTTGATCAATTCAATTTTATGGACAATTACATATAATTACGCAAGCACCATAAAAACCGTCTACTGTTTGATCCAGCTATTTTTTAATCTAAATCTCGCATCAGAATAATTTCATTCTTTTCAAATTATTCATTAAAAAATGGAGAAATGCTCAATGAAAAAAATTTTAGCTGCTTCGCTCATGGTCGCTTTTGTGCTGACAGGTTGTAATACAGTAAAAGGTATGGGTAAAGATGTATCGAAGGCTGGAGATGCTGTGACCAATACCGCTGAAAAAACCTCTGACGAAATTCGTCGTAATTAATTTTAATGTTTAGATTCAATAAAAGAACCCTATTAAAATAGGGTTTTTTTATGTCAAAAATTCACTTTTGCCGCTTTATTCACCTATTATATTGTGACATTTTTGACTCCTGTATTTCACATGACCTCAACAGCAACTCTTGACCTCAGCCTAGAACTTCTACGCCAACCTTCTGTGACACCTGTCGACCATACTTGTCAGAACATCATGGCTGATCGTTTAGCCAAGATTGGCTTTAACATTGAAAATATGCGTTTTGACGATGTAGACAACTTGTGGGCACGTAAAGGTACTGCATCGCCGGTTTTCTGCTTTGCAGGTCATACAGATGTCGTACCGACCGGCAATTTAGATTCATGGGGTTCTGATCCATTTCAACCCGAAATTCGTGATGGCAAACTTTATGGTCGTGGCAGTGCAGATATGAAAACGGCACTTGCAGCGATGGTGGTGGCTTCTGAACGTTTTGTTGCCAAACACCCAAACCATAAAGGCTCAATTGCTTTCCTCATCACGTCAGATGAAGAAGGCCCATCAATTAACGGTACGGTAAAAGTGGTTGAGACCTTAGAAGCGCGTAATGAAAAAATGACGTGGTGTTTGGTTGGCGAACCGTCAAGTACCAATACACTGGGCGATATTGTGAAAAATGGTCGTCGTGGGTCGTTAAATGCCAACTTAACAGTTAAAGGCAAACAAGGTCATGTTGCGTATCCTCACCTTGCGGTAAACCCGATTCACACGGCATCAAAAGCCTTGGCTGAACTGTGCGACACGGTTTGGGATAATGGCAATGAATATTTCCCTGCGACCTCTTTTCAAATTTCAAATATCAATGCGGGGACGGGTGCGACCAATGTTGTTCCAGGGACGATGAATGTGTTGTTCAATTTCCGTTATTCCACTGAAGTGACTGCTGATGAGTTAAAAGCACGGACTTTAGAAATTTTAGACCGTCATGGGGTTGAATATGAAGTTGAATGGACACTCTCAGGTCTGCCCTTTTTAACTCCAGTTGGTGAATTGGTGAATGCTGCACGTGATGCGATTCGTAATATCACCGGTACTGAAACTGAACTATCCACCAGTGGTGGTACCTCCGATGGTCGTTTCATTGCCCCAACAGGCGCACAAGTGCTTGAACTCGGTGTATTAAATGCAACGATTCATCAAATTAACGAACATGTAAATGTTGCGGAACTTGAGCCACTTGCTGAAATTTATGAACAAATTTTAGAAAATCTTTTGACTTAACCGCTCAATAGTTTTCACTCAACCCAATAAAAAAGGAACTCAGTCGAGTTCCTTTTTTCTACCCACTCATCAAATCTTTTAAGCAGTTTGAATACCAATGCTATTTTGAATATTGACTAAGTTTGGAATATGAAATACCTGATCCGCCATGCGCACATATTGGAAAATGTTGGGATCTGAAACTTTTTGGTCTTCATCAACCACTTCCGAAATACGCAGACGAATGGTGCTCGGCATTTCATTACACATCAGTGCGAAACGCTGCCCAACATCATCACCTTCAATCACTAAGGCAACACCAGTACTTTTCTCGGGATCATTGACGCTAAATACAGGAAGCTTCAATTCATGCCATTCCACAAAAGGCACTTTGGTTTCACTATCCAGTGCTGAAAGTACAATATTTTGCGGCAGTAACATCGGCTCTGTCGCATGGCACTCAATGATATAGGCATCGATAAAACCTGTAGAAACCGTAATAAGATGTTGCAGTTCCTGCTGATCAATTTTATCGCTGACCACCTGAGATACAGAATTCTGACTCATGGCTTACCCCTGCTTTTCTGTAATTAATGCTTCAATGTTTGCAAGCAATTCGGCTTCTTGGAAAGGTTTACCCATATAGTGCGTCACGCCTAAGCTGAATGCACGTTCACGATGTTTTTCGCCAGTACGTGAGGTAATCATAATGATTGGCAAGTCACGGTGTATATCGTGATGGCGCACAAGGTTGGTGACCTCGAAGCCATCCATACGTGGCATTTCGATATCGAGCAACATCAAGTCTGGACGTACATTTTCCAGCTGTTCAATCGCATCCACACCATCTTTCGCCGTCACCACGTCATAACCTTGACGCTCAAGCAGACGCGAGGTCACCTTACGTACAGTCACCGAGTCATCGACAATCATCACTAAGCGGCGTGTATCGCCTTGACGGCCAAGATCGCGCTGATCGGCAGCGTGTTTAATACGCTGTGTGGTTTGAATTTGACGGGCAATATTTTGACCATCCAAAATCAAACAAACTTGACCATCACCAAGAATCGTTGCACCTGCAATTGCGCCCACACTGGTAAATTGTTGTCCAATTGGTTTCACCACAATTTGAGAACGCGAACCAACCAATTGATCAACCAATAAGGCAATCGTTTGCCCACTATTACCCTTAATCAATAAAACAGGTAATGAGTGCGCCACATTATTTAAACGTGGTATAGGTTGATTGCCAACAAATTCAGATAAATAACGCAGTTTATAATTGCTGTTATCAATTTTAAAGACATCATCTTTGCCATTGAAGTAGGTTTCAAGCGCGGAAGGTGCAATTCGTACGATCCGCTCAATCTGCGCCAGTGAAATTGCATATTGCTGATCGCCCGCTTTCACCATTAAGGCATCGCTGACTGCTACAGTTGTTGGTACACGAATGGTAAAGGTTGTGCCCTTCATGAGTTCAGACTCAACCGAGACGTGACCACCCAACGCTTTAATTTCACTCTGTACCACGTCCAAGCCCACACCACGACCCGAAATCTGGGTCACAGCTTGTGCTGTTGAGAAACCTGGATGGAAAATCAGCTGCAAAATTTCTTGTTTATCCAAGAGTTGATCGGCTTTGATTAAACCCAGTTTTAATGCTTTTTCTTTAATCTTCGCTTCATCAATCCCTTTACCATCATCGCTGAATGACACCAGAACGTCTGTACCTTGACGGCTAATATTCAGCACAATGTTACCGACTTCAGGTTTTTTCGAGGCAATACGCTCTTGTGTATCTTCAATACCATGGTCAATCGCGTTACGCAGCATATGTTCAAATGGCGTCACCAAACGCTCAAGAATGGTACGGTCCAATTCACCTTCAGTATTTTGAACGATCAATTCCGCAGGACGGTTCAAGCTCGAAGAAGTTTGACGCACAATACGTTGTAAACGCGGTAACAAACGATCAAATGGAACCAAACGGGTACGCATCAGACTTTCTTGAATCTCAGACTGAATCCGCGATTGTTGCAATAACAAACCTTCCGCATCACGAATTTTTTCAGCTAAGGTGCTCTTGAAGTCGACCAAATCCGATGCCGATTCCGCTAGGGATTTGGATAATTGGTTAATCGACGAATATTGGTCCATTTCCAATGGGTCAAAATCAGCATAACGTGAATTTTCAGAACCATGTTTCGCAATAATTTGCGATTCAAGCTCACCATCCATTCGACGCAACTGATCGGCCAGACGTTTAATCGCCAATTCCATCTCATTTAGAGTGTTACCGAGCTGACCCAAGTCCATCTCAATACGTGAACGGTTAATCGAGTTCTCACCCGACAAGTCAATCATCTTCTCAACCAGATCCGCGGAGATACGAATCATCTCGTTGCTGTTGTCTGCCGTACCTGACTCAGACCATTCACCCAACATGGATGGCGGTTCAACCCCATCACCTTGAATAAATTCAAAGCCTTTAGTAACTACACCAAGATCTGACTCAGCCACGCGGTTTGGCAACTGTGCAGTAACGTCAACGTATTGAATCGACTCTAAACTAAGTTTGATACTGTCAAAATTACTATAATCATGGTTGAAAATCGCTTGTTTTAACCATGCTAAAGTGGTTTTAAGCAAGCCGTCGTAAGCATTTGAGTTAAAATGATGTACCGCAAAGTGTTCAAATGTAGTTTCAAGTTGATAAGCAATCGATGCAACAGGCTCATTTTCAACCATACGCGCACCACCTTTAATACTGTGGGCGGCACGTTGTAATTGAAGTAATAAGTTACGGTCGCTTCGTTGATCCGTCCATTGCGCTAAGAATTGAACAGCTTGTTCAAGGATTTCTTCCGACTCTTCAAGGAAGGTTTCTTCCATCACAGAACGAAGATCATCATCAATTTTTTGACCCTGCTCAGCTCCAGCATGTTGCAAGAAATCTACACTAGACTCATGACGAGATAAATGTTGGTTTTCCTTTGGAATAATTGCTTCTTGTACAAACACTTCTTCAAGCGATTCAGTGGTCTCGACCAAATTCACAATTGGATCAGCAACATCATCCAGTGCTTCAGTGAGTTGAGCCTGCTCAAGTTCAAGCGCCACATGACCTGTCGCAATAGATTGAATATTTTTCAGAATATCAATCACGTTGCTTGCAGGATAATCCACACCTTGATCACGAATGGTTTGGATACGATCGGCGATATCATCTTGAACCAAACGAATAATTTGAATCAATGCAGGATTAATTGTGATTTGCTGACGAATAATCCGCTCATAAATCGACTCTAACTCATGCGAAATTAGCCCGACATGCGAAGCCGCGATCATGTTTGCACCACCTTTTAAGGTATGCAAATAACGCATCAAATTATTCAGTGCCGAAGTATCTGTTTGATCACGAGTCCAGGTACTTAGGTCTTGGTCAATACCAACTAACAGTTCTTCTGCTTCTTCAATGAAGATATTTAATAGATCTTCATCAAAGTCTTGATTAGCATCATCCGACTGCATCTGCTGATGATCAAGCTGAATCCGCTGACTTAATTGGGCAAAGTCTACACTTGTAGGGGTTGCCACCACTGGTGCAGCTTGTTCTAGAGACAGCTGTTCTGCTGTTTCAGCAGTAGCCTCTACGATATGTTCAATATCTTGCTGAACAAAGGCAGACAGTTCTGTCAGGAAGTGCTGAATTTCTTCACTGAGTACAACACGTTGACCCGCAGCCAGCGTATCAAATAAGTGAATAAATTCCTGATGGGCTTGAGCAAATAATTCATAGGCATAGTCAGTATTTAACAGCTCAGGCTTAGTAAGCAGCGCTTGATAGCTTGAATTTAACTGTACGGTAAAATCATGAATACCAACTGATGCACGATTATTGGTGTGTTCAATAAGCTGTGAAGCTTGATTACTTAGGCTTTGAATATAATCAGGGAATTCCGTTAATGCACGTTTATCAAACTCAAACTCTGCATCCAGCAATTGATCAATATTCAGCTCAATCAGTTTAGAAACTAAACCTTGCGGATGATCTTCTGGCGCTAACTGGTCTTGACAAGCAAAATCATAATCTGCCCATGCAGCTTTAAATGTCGCATAAATTGATTGTAGATTTGAACTATTGCCTGAACGCAATACATGTAAATAATCACGTACAAATTCAGCATATTGAATCAGTAAAGTTGCTTCTTTTGAAGAGGATACAATCTCTTCTTGAAGCAAGGTTTTAAATAAATTTTCAACTTTTGAACTTGCATCAAAAATTTCGTCAATCTGTGCCATCGATGAACTGCCACGTAAAGTGTGGAGTGCACGAATCAAGCCATTATAATCTTGTGATTTCGTTGTTTCTGTTTGTAAGAATAGATCAATGGTATGCAGATGCTCTTCGGCTTCTTCAATAAAAATATTGACCGTTTCAGCCACCAAAGTATCTTCAGCTTCAGCTATAACCAGTTCATCGGATTCAGCAATTTCAACCATTTCCTCAACTGCCAAAGCTTCTACTTCTACAGGAGTACTTTCTGCCTCTACAACATCATCCAGCTCTAAGCCGGTATGGTCATTTTCAGATTTTAATTGATCTGCAAGAACTAATAATTCTTCAAGCGCTGGCTCAAGGCTTAAATTTTGTTGTAATTGTTGTCCCATTAAAACCAACGGACGTAGATCGACATTGAGCTCTGTCACATGTTTAAAACAGGGATAAAGTTTATATTGATAAACATTCGAAACGGTTTGCGCAAATTTTTGCACCACAAGTGTTAATTGCACTGAACCGGCAATGACACGATTCAACGTATCTTCAACTGCCCAAGCAGCTTCACCTGCAGATTTTGCTCCCACCATACGGCCTGAACCTTTCAGCGTATGGAAATGACGACGAATGGTCGTCAAGGTTTCTTTATCTTGTGGATTTTCAAGCCAAGTTGTAAATAGACCTTCTAACTCTGCAAAGATTTCTTCTATTTCTTCAACAAAAATTTCAAGAATTTCCGCATCTTGATCAAGATAACTATCTTCAGGAAGCGTAGTCGTTTCAACTAAATTTTTTAATATTTCTTTCATAGCTAAGGCTTCTTATGTTTTGCCACCAAGAAGGTTGCTCAAACTTAATTGTAACCATCACGCAAGACTCAACCGTGGGTCAAGTTCATCTTGTCGATGTGTTATCTGTAATCGATGTAGCGTCCTACCCTAAAGTAGGACACCACGATATTGCGCCTGACTTATTCTGGAAGTTTAAAGTCAGATACAGATTCACGTAATGATTCGGCCATATTTGCCAATTCAGATACCGAACGTGCAGTATCAAATGTTGCAGTCGTAGTTTGCGAGGTAATTTCCTGTACAACGTTCATCGTTGTTGCAATATGACCTGCAGAAGCAGACTGAAGTTTTGCAGCATCCGAAATGTTTGCAATCAGTTTTGCAAGGTTACCCGATACAGACTGAATTTCATCAAGTGCAACGCCGGCATCCTTAGATAAGTTCGCACCACGTACAACCTCAGAAGTCGTTTGCTCCATCGAAATTACAGCTTCGTTAGTATCGGTCTGAATGGTTTTTACCAAGCCTTCAATCTGTTTGGTTGCAGACGCAGAACGTTCCGCAAGACGCTGTACTTCATCCGCTACCACGGCGAAACCACGACCAGCTTCACCAGCCATCGATGCCTGAATAGCAGCATTCAATGCCAAAATGTTTGTTTGGTCGGCAATATCGTTAATCAAGGCTACGATGTTACCAATCTCTTGAGATGACTCACCAAGACGTTTAATACGTTTTGAAGTTTCTTGAATCTGCTCACGAATCGTATCCATACCTTCAATAGAACGGTTTACGACATCCGCACCATTTGCAGCGATTTGTACTGAACGTTCTGCTACCACCGCTGACTCTTCTGCGTTTGAAGATACTTGGTCAATTGACATTGCCATTTCGTTAATCGCAGCAGAGGCACCAGCAATCTCTTGCGCCTGATGCTCAGATGCTTCAGCTAACTGGTTGGTAATACCCTGAGTATTCGCCGTATATTGTGCAACCTCTTGCGATGTTTCAGTAATACGAGATACCAGGTCACGTAATTGGTCAATCGCGAAGTTAATCGAATCGGCAATCGCGCCCGTGAAGTCTTCAGATACCGTTGCGTATGAACGTAAGTCACCGTCTGCAAGATCGGCGATCTCGTCAAGTAAACGCAAAATCGCATTTTGGTTACGGTCATATTCTTCTTGTAAACGACCCACACGGTGTTTATCTGACTGACCACGTAAAGAAAGTAATTTGAATACACAGATCAAGAATGCTGTTAATGCAAGAATTAACAATACCGCTGGTAAAATCGTTTTAAGACCAGTATTTGAAGACAATTGGTTTAAGTTTTCTAATAACTTATCTGACTCAGCAAAAATTTGAGAAGACGCTTTACGTACGTTCACAATTTGTGAAGAGTTTTTCAGAATTGTTGCAGCAGCTGATTTAAGTACATCATCGTATTCAGCTTTAATGCCTTCTAAAGACTCACGAAGTTCTGGGCTTTCAATACGTTGTACACCTAATTCAGCACTACCATTTAATTGTGCTTCTAAGTAAGAACCAAATGTTTCAGTATCGGCACTAAAGTCATCTGCAGATTCACGTGAACTGTCTGAACCAGAAAGTACAGAACTGATCGAACGTAAAATACGTTCCGCAATAAACACCTGGTTTTTCGCAATAACCACCTGGTTTGACGGCATGTCTTGACGTGCCATTTGGTCAACCATCAAGTTATATTCAGCCTGAATCCCTGGAATCGTTTCACCGATTGCAATGTTCGTGTCGTATAGCTTGTTAATGATTTTTTGTTGCGACGTAATTAAATCAATACTTTTTGATACTTCAGCCCACTGAGTATCAACTGATTTCAATGCATCAGTATTGGCGTGAATATCTTTAACAGTTTCTAAGTTTTCTTTGAAGCTGTTTTGCGATTCAATCAATTTCTTCATTGAATCTTCAGTACCTGAAGCGGTTGCTTCAGTTGCCTGACGAGAAATCGTTTGCGATAGAAGACGTAATTCACCAAGACTACGTGTTAATTCGTTCCCACGAGGTACACTGTAGAAGAGATAGAATAAGATGAGTGTTGCAAACACCAATGAACCAATCGCACCATAAATAAATGGTTTAGATTTTTCACTGTCCCCAAATACGCGTGATAATTGATCTGTTTGTGACTGCAATTTTGCCAGAAAAGCATTACCGCCTTTACGACTACCCGTGCTTTCACTCGTATTTTTCTTTTTAAGTTTAAAGCCCATTCAGCTTCTCCCCGATTACGCCTTCTTTCGTAGCTGCGCGATAATTAATTTATAAATTTTATGGATGCGTTCATATATTTTGGATTTTGCAGTAAACGACTGAAGAGAAATACATTCCACTGCTGGTTATGCTGGTGGAAATATCCCTGACAATATTCCTGTAAATTACGATCCAACTCAGTATGTTTAGAAAAATAGCTTTTCTTATTAAAGTGCTGAATACCCAAAACTTGATCGACTACTAAACCGACATAATGGTCATTATGACTAATACATAAAACTTTTTGAGTAGGTGAAAAACTACTTCTATGACCTGTTATATATTGTGCTAGGTCTGATACTGAGAGTAAGCGTCCCCGAATATTTGCCAATCCCAAAACCCAAGGTTGGGTATTTGGAACTGGTGTATATTTTGGCGGGTAGATTACCTCAGATACTTCACCCAAAGGGGCAACGTAATATTGCCCCATCATCTCAAAAGCAATGCCCGACCATCGGTTTACTTCATTTTCTGTAGAAACATAGTTTTTGTTCCCACGTTTTGCGATTCGAAGTAATTCGATAAATCCATTTGCTGCCATAGAGCTTTATCCTGCATTGAGGTGCTGATTAATCACATCAATTAATTGTTTTTCATCTACAGGTTTTGTTAGATAGTCACATGCCCCTTGGCGCTTACCCCAAACACGGTCAGTGGCCTGATCTTTGGTACTGACGATTACGATCGGAATATGCTTCGTTGTCGCACCACGTGCAATTTGACGTGTTGCTTGGAATCCGTTGACGCCCGGCATCACCACATCCATTAACACTAAATCTGGTAGTTCAGCCTGTGCCATGGTTACACCATCAGCACCATTTGAAGCTTCAATCACTTCAAAGCCATGTTTACCTAAAATTTCTTTAAAACGGAATGTTTCTGTCGGTGAGTCATCAACGATAAGGATACGTGCCATGCTTTTCCCCAAAAATAAAACTAATTAAGCTGTAACGTGATTACGGATTGCATTAAGCAATTCATCTTTACTAAAAGGTTTTGTTAAGTATTCATCCGAACCAACCACACGGCCCTTCGCCTGATCAAATAAGCCATCTTTACTTGACAACATAATGACCGGAATATTTTGATAATTTTGTGAATTTTTAATTAATGCACACGTTTGATATCCATCAAGACGCGGCATCATAATATCGACAAATACGATATCTGGATTTGCATCAGCAATTTTTGATAATGCTTCAAAACCATCCACAGCAGTGACTACTTCACACCCTTCACGTTGAAGAAGTGTTTCGGCCGTACGACGAATGGTTTTTGAATCATCAATTACCATGACTTTTAGATTTTGGAATTTATCGTCCATTTCTTGACCCTACCCATTGAGGATGTACAAACAATTAAGTTAGCAGCATTATTATTTACAAGTTGTGAACATTTTTAACATATTTTTACTTGCATTTCCAACGAGCATTTTCTGCACAAAAGCACAATTATCAATATTTATATTAACCATTTCACATTTTCTGATAGTCAACGATTTTTTTTTAACTCGAAATAGTATTTAATTGTCTAGTTTCGGAATATTATATCAATTTTATTACTTTAAAATAAGTAATTTAGTCAACTTTAAACTGGGGAGTACAATGTTGAGTCAGTTCGCGAAAAAGCTTACCTTCATTGGTCTGAAACAAGTATCTAAAAAAGTTATTTTAGTCACCTGCTTACTTGCACATGCACCACTAATCATGGCGGCAACTGCAAACTCCCAACAATCGCCAAAAGCGACCTGGTATCGATACTACGACAGTAAAGGTATTGCGAATATCAGCACCAATGTCACGCCAAATCACATCCGCTATGGCTATGAAGCACTTGACCAGAATATGCAAGTGATTAAACGCAACCGCCCTTACAACACTGAGTCAGATGTTAGACAAGCACCGCAACGTGCTGCTCAAGCGCGTCAACGCGAGTCCGATCTAAAACTGAAAAAAGCCTATACCAATAGTCGTATTGCAACGATTAAAAAACGTGATGCCCTTGTCGGTATAAAAAAACAAATCGCATTTGAACAAGAACAATTAAAGCAATTACAAAGTGACCGCATATTATTTGTACGACAGGAACGTGAATACTTCCGTAAAGGTGAAACGGTGCCAGCGAAACTAAAAACCACCTTAACCAATAATCAAAAAAATATGGTTGCGAAAAAAGAATACATTCAATCGTTACAAACTCGCTATCGTAATACGGAAGCTGAATACGACAGAATTATTGCGCGTTTAAAAGCAATGGAATAAGCCCTATTTACGCCATTGCCTTTGTAGACAGCGCGATAATAAGGACCATTATGCAATCTACACAGCATTCATCTCATTTCTTTACACTCAGTCTGCTTTGCTTAAGCTTAAGCCTGAGTGCTTGTCAAAAGACGAAAACAACGGAAAAGGTGGAAACACCGAATAAGATTGAATTGATTCAACAAGACCTAGTTGCAATACAACAAGGTACAGCGGTTTCCAAAACGCGATTTACTGGCACGATTCGCGCAGTCCATCAAAGCAGCATCCAAGCGCAAGTGACAGCTACCGCAACGAATGTCAATGCTGAAGTTGGACAACGCGTGATAAAAGGTCAAGTTCTCGTTCATCTTAACAATCAAGACAATGCTGCACGTCTTGCGCAAGCGCAAGCCAATTTAGCGTCTACCCAAGCTCAAGCCAATCAAGCGCGACTGATGATGGAACGTAAAAACCGTCTACTCGATCAAGGCTTTATTTCCAAAGTAGAATATGAGCAAAGTCGTGTCGACTACCAAGCGCAAATGGAAAATGTCCGTGCTCAACAAGCCAATGTCGATATTGCACGCAAAGCCAATCAAGACGGTACAATCTATAGTCCAATTAGCGGCATCATCACTAAACGAGAAGTTGAGCCAGGCCAGACCGTTGCAGCAGGCCAAACTTTATTTGAAATTGTAAATCCCGACCAACTGGAAATTCAGGCGAAATTGCCAAGTGATTTGCAAGCGGCCTTAAAAATAGGCCAACGCATTGAATACACTATTCAAGGTAATCCGGACCAGTTGACTGCTGCTGTCAGCCGTATCTCCCCGATTGCTGATCAAAGCAGTCGTCAAATTGAGTTTTTCGCGCAGCCGAATGAAACGATTACTTCTTTAAGTATCGGTTCATTTGTCGAAGGTCATTTATTCAGTTCACAACATATTCGTGGTCAGCAAATTCCACTCGATACCATTCAAAACCCTAAAGAAAACCCTTATGTCTGGGTGATTCGCCAAAATAAAATTGCCAAAGTCCCTGTTCAAATTTTAAATCAAAGTTACAGCAACAACACGGCGATCGTTCAGGGGCTGCAAAATACCGATTTAGTCAGTCGCATAAAATTCAATGATGACGAAATACGGCAAGACGTCAGTATTAGCCCCAATTAAAAGAATAAATCAGGACTGTTGTTATGTGGTTAACCCGAATTAGTGTGAAGTACCCTGTATTCACCATTATGATGATGTTCTGTCTGATGGTACTTGGACTCGCATCTTGGCAACGTATGGGCGTCGAGGAGTTTCCCGATGTCGATTTTCCCTTTGTCGTGGTCTATACCAACTATCCCGGCGCTTCTCCTGAATCGGTAGAATCTGAAATTACCAAAAAACTTGAAGATCAGATCAATACCATTTCTGGCTTAAAACAAGTAATTTCACAATCCAGTGAAGGGCTTTCCACCGTCATTGTTGAATTTAACCTTGATGTTTCTTCTGCGGTGGCTGCACAGGATATCCGCGATAAAATTGCCCCTGTGACAGCACAATTTCGGGATGAAATCGACGATCCTATAGTCGAGCGTTATGACCCAACCTCCAGCGCGATTATGTCGATTGTATTTGAATCGAAAGATATGTCGCTGCGTGATCTCAGCTCTTACTTAACCCAACGGATTGTGCCACAACTACGAACTGTCCCCGGTGTCGGTACGGTTAACTTGCTTGGTGATGCACAACGCCAAATCCGTATTCAGGTAAATCCACAGAAATTACAAAGCTTTGGTATTGGGATTGATCAAGTCATTAATACACTCAAATCTGAAAATATCGAAGTACCGGGCGGGACGTTAAAACAACAAAATTCAGAACTTGTGGTCGAAATTAAGTCTCGCGTGATTCATCCCGATGCTTTTGGTGAGCTCGTCGTTGCCAATAAAAGTGGTGCGCCGATTTTCTTAAAACAAATTGCTCACATTGAAGATAGCCAAGCCGAAATGCAATCCAGCGCCTATCTCAATGGCAAAACTGCTGTCGCTGTCGATATTCTGCGCAGTTCAGATTCTAATGTGATTGAAGTGGTCGACCACACGCGAAAAACACTCGCGGAAATACAGCAACAATTGCCAAAAGGCACGACGGCTGAAATTGTGGTTGACTCCTCCAAGGGCATTCGAGGCAGTATTAAAGATGTAGCGCGTACCATTATTGAAGGTGCAGTGCTTGCAGTACTTATTGTCTTACTCTTTTTAGGTTCGTTTCGTTCAACGGCTATTACCGGCTTAACCTTACCCATTTCTCTGCTCGGCACCCTAACCTTCATCTGGATTTTTGGCTTTACGCTGAACATGATGACGCTGCTGGCCCTATCACTGAGTATTGGCTTACTGATCGATGATGCGATTGTGGTGCGTGAAAATATTGTCCGTCATGCCGCTATGGGCAAAGACCACGTTAGCGCAGCACTAGATGGCACTAAGGAAATCGGTCTTGCAGTCTTGGCTACTACGCTGACGATTGTGGCGGTATTTTTACCTGTGGCCTTTATGGGCGGGATTATTGGTCGCTTCTTCTATCAATTTGGGGTGACCGTTAGTACCGCTGTATTGATTTCGATGTTTGTCAGTTTTACTCTCGATCCAATGCTTTCCGCACACTGGGCTGAACGACATGATCCAAACAAAAAACCTGGACGGATTCAACGTTTCTTTGATTGGATTTCTGGAAAATTAGATCATCTCAGTCATCATTATGAAAAGCTGCTCAAGCTGGCACTACGCTTTAGATTGATCACGATTATGATTGCAGTGGCTTCTCTGTTTGGCGCACTTGCTCTTTCTAAACTGATTGGTACTGAGTTTGTGCCTGTTCCTGACAAAGGCGAGATTCGCATTAAATTTGAAACGCCTGTCGATGCCACACTGGAATATTCACAGGCCAAACTAAAACAAGTAGATCAAATTATTCGTCAACATCCCGAAGTCAAAGCAACCTATGGGTCAATTAATAGCGCAAGTGATCGCGGTAAAAATCATGTTAACCTTCGTGTGACTGTCTCACCACGTAATGAACGCACACAAACCTTAACCGATTTGAATAATGCATTCCGTCAGCGCCTACAAAGCGTTGCGGGGATTACCATCACCTCTGTGGCTTCTGCCGATGAAACCGTTTCCGGTGGACAAAAACCAGTAATGATTTCCATCAAAGGACCAGACCTGAATGAATTACAGAAAATTTCTGACCGCTTTATGGCTGAAGTTTCAAAAGTCGATGGGATCGTCGATTTAGAAAGTTCTTTAAAAGAACCGAAGCCAACGCTTGGCATACATGTAAATCGTGTCTTAGCGAGTGATTTAGGCCTTTCTGTTAATCAAATTGCCAATGTGATGCGCCCGCTTTTGGCCGGTGACAACGTCACCACGTGGAGAGATGAAAAAGGCGAAACCTATGATGTCAATTTACGTTTAACCGAAGATCAACGTCGTTTACCCACTGACATCCAAAGTATGTCTATCACATCTCAAAAGACCGATGCAGCAGGTTTACCCGTTTTAGTGCCTTTAGCCAGTATCGCAAGCTTTGAAGAAACTTTGGGGGCATCACAAATTAACCGTCGCGATCTAGCAAGGGAAGTTTTAGTCGAAGCCAATACCGCAGGCCGTCCTGCCGGTGACATTGGTGCTGAAATTAATGAAATTGAAAAGAATTTTGATTTACCATCCGGTTATAGCTTTGTCACTCAAGGCGCAAATAAAGACATGGCTGAATCAGCGGGTTATGCCTTAAGCGCAATTACTCTGTCTATTGTGTTTATTTATATTGTATTGGGCTCACAATTTAACAGTTTCATCCATCCTGCTGCGATTATGGCCTCCCTTCCCCTTTCATTGATTGGAGTCTTCTTGGCTTTATTCCTGTTTAACTCAACCATGAATTTGTTCTCGATTATTGGGATTATCATGCTGATGGGGTTAGTCACCAAGAACGCCATTTTGCTGATCGATTTTATTAAAAAGGCCATGGATCAAGGGGTTGATCGTTATGATGCAATCATTAATGCGGGGAAAACCCGACTACGCCCAATTCTAATGACAACCAGTGCGATGGTCATGGGTATGGTGCCGTTGGCACTAGGTTTAGGCGAAGGCGGTGAGCAAAGTGCGCCAATGGCACATGCCGTCATTGGTGGAGTGATTACTTCCACCCTACTTACCTTGGTAGTCGTACCTGTCATTTTTACTTATCTAGATGACTTGCGTAATTTTCTTGCACGTCAAGCCAAGAAAATCATGTCATAATTACAAAATCTAAAATGAGGTGACTTTGGAAAATGTTCGCCTCATTTTTTATTGTATACTCTCTACTTTAACGCTTAATTTTTTAGGACAGTTTCCATGCGCGCGAGTCGCTTTTTATTTGCAACGTTAAGAGAAACCCCAAACGATGCTGAAGTTATTTCACATCAGTTAATGCTTCGTGCTGGGATGATTCGTAAATTGGCTTCAGGTTTGTACACTTGGTTGCCAATGGGCGTTCGCGTATTAAATAAAGTTGAAGCGATTATCCGTGAAGAGATGGATCGCGCAGGTTCACTTCAAGTCCTTATGCCCGTGACTCAACCTGCTTCACTTTGGGAAGAATCAGGCCGTTTTGTACAATATGGTCCAGAGCTTCTTCGTTTTAAAGACCGTCATAACAATGACTTTGTACTTGGTCCAACACACGAAGAAGTCATTACTGACCTTGCCCGTAATGAATTGAAAAGTTATAAGCAATTACCTGCAAATTTCTATCAAGTTCAAACCAAATTTCGTGATGAAATTCGTCCTCGTTTTGGTGTAATGCGTTCACGTGAATTCATCATGAAAGATGCCTATTCGTTCCATGTGGATCAAGCGTCACTGCAAGAAACCTATGACAATATGTATGCAGCTTACTGTAGAATTTTCACCCGCTTGGGTTTAAATTTCCGTCCAGTACAAGCGGATACAGGTTCAATTGGTGGTTCAGGCTCGCATGAATTCCATGTATTGGCTTCTAGCGGTGAAGATGATATCGCATTCTCGACCGAATCAGACTATGCAGCTAACGTTGAAATGGCTGAAGCGGTACTGGTTGGTGAACGTGCTGCTCCTGCTAAAGCTTTGGAAATTGTCGATACGCCAAATCAAAAAACCATTGCCGATGTTTCAGAGTTTTTAAAATCAGATCCTGCCCACTCAGTGAAAGCCTTACTTGTACAAGGTGTAGCCGAAGAGGGTAAAACTGCGCCTGTTGTGGCATTATTCCTTCGTGGTGACCACGAACTGAATGAAATTAAAGCCGAAAAACATCCTTTAATTGCTGCACCTTTAACCTTTGCAACTGAAGCTCAATTGGCTGAACTTGGCTTAACCGCTGGTTTCTGTGGCCCACAAGGTTTAGTTGAAAAAGGCATTACTGTGATCGTTGATCGTGCAGCTTCTGTACTATCTGACTTTGTTGCAGGCGCAAACCAAGTGGATAAACACGCGGTTGGCGTAAACTGGGAGCGTGATGCACAGATTACTGAGGTTTATGACTTACGTAATGTGGTTGAAGGTGATCCATCTCCAGACGGTCAAGGTACGATCTTGATTAAACGTGGTATCGAAGTCGGTCATATCTTCCAACTTGGTCAAAAATACTCTGAAGCACTGGGCTGTAAAGTCTTAGGCGAAGATGGTAAACCACTTGTCGTAACAATGGGTTGCTATGGTATTGGAGTAACTCGTGTGGTTGCCTCTGCGATTGAACAAAACTTCGATGACAAAGGCATTATTTGGCCTGCGGCGATCGCACCTTTTGAAGTTGCAATAGTACCAATGAATGCACACAAATCACCACGTACACTTGAAGCTGCGGAAGCTCTTTATGCAGAACTTACCGCTGCGGGTTACGATGTGCTGCTTGATGATCGTAATGAGCGCCCAGGTGTTAAATTCTCTGACCTAGAACTTACAGGTATTCCTCACCGTATTGTGATTGGTGAAAAAGGTTTGGATGCGGGTACATTTGAATACAAAGGCCGCCGTGATGCTGAATCTGTAAATATTTCTAAAGCAGAATTACTCGCTAAAATTGCAAAATAATTTCCTTTAGTATAAAAAATCCCGCTTAGTGTGGGATTTTTTATACTATCATGTTTAACAAAATTTTAGCCCACCAAAGCAGTTCGATCTAAACTCTTGCCCGGATAACTTTAAATTGTTAAGTGGAAAGTTAATAAGTGATGGGTTTTTAATTTCTTTCACATCTAAGTCAGAACCTGCAACACAACCAAAAATCAAATCCCCACAACTACGCACATTGGTACTCAAGTCATGGTTAATACCTGCAATGGTTTGCTTTAGTACCTCATTGGTGATAGCCACTTTATCCGTTGGCGTGATGCTACCTAAATCCACTTCATCCTCCATGGCTAGCCACCAGCCCTTATCAGCTGCTACCGAAGCGCCTGGCCATAAAATTTGTTGTGCTTGTAAAGATAATGATGCTGGGTTATTTAAATATAGTGCATGAATTAATCCCAAGTTTTGCTTTACAGTGATATCTGTTTGCAAACCCGTTAGATAACCCGTCACATTCTTATTTAAATTAATATTAACTCCTGCCAATGCAATTTGCGCCTCCAGAGGCCCACTAAAGTCCAAACGATCAACTGTTCCTGTACCTTTTAATTCAACACTCGTCTTCCTATTTCCAGTGATAACCGTAGAAGGAATAGTAAAAGGTGCAGAGGTCGATTTTAGATTAAGGGAATATTTATTTGCTTTATAATGTAATGGACTATTCACTTCTGCACCAAATAAAGTCCCTTTTACTGCACCCTCAATATATTGTCCCGTAGCAGCATAATCCATCACTCGCTCCGCAGTTGTTGCTACTCCAGAGGAGGCTTTTGTCTTCATATAACCACTAAAACTTTTAAGTCCATTGGGATCGTTGCTATTTTCCGTACCCATGGTCATTAGCCCTGCGATTTTCTCAGCACTAAGTCGAAAGCCAAGAACTTCACGCTTGGCAGCTGAATTTGGATTTTTTACAGCAAACTCTACAAAAGGATTGGTAATTAATGCTGAAGTTGCTGCACGCTGATCAGAGGTATAATTTGAATCACTAGGTAACCCACTTAAAGAAATATGATCAATATCAATATCGCACCCTTTTGATCCATTTATCCCTCCACATCCTAATTGAAGTTTTTTAATATTGGCATTGAGTTCCATTTCTGCTTCTAAACCTAATTTATAAAAGCCGACACTGGACTGATCGATAGCCTGCCCACTATCATCCACCGAGTTATAACCCTGCGTATATTCCATGGATAGTAAAGCTTGGCCATCAACTTTAGATAAGCTTTCATCATCCAAAGCAATCATGGCATGCGTAAAACCACTCATCGTAATAGTTAAAAGTGTCAAACTACTGAGTACCTTTCTTCTCATAACAAAGTCCCTATTCATTATTTTATTTGTTCTTAACGTGGTCTGATGCCCATTGTGCTACGCATAGTGCCGCCAGTCAGTGCAATATCTGCCATTTTTTGCGTATTACCATTGGTCAACATTGAAACTTCTGCTCGAAAGGCTTTAGCCATATTATTTGTGGGATTAAACTTTACTTGGTTGTCAAGCAACACAGAATCTTGTTTCATCTTAATGCGTGCATCAAAACCTAACTCTCCCTGCATCTTATTTATATTGATACTTGATGCCGTAACTGAACCACTTACATCTACATCTTCATTTATCAGACTTAAGTAACTACCCATAATTTTTTGATCATTCTTTTCTGTATCGGTTAAAGCTCTGAATTCAAAACTTCCGCGAAAAGATAAATAATTATTTTCAGCAGTATCATTTAGGCCCGGAACAATAAATAACTCACCTTTACCATCCAATTTAAATGCAATATTGGTCAGCACATCATCATGTTTTGAGAAATTATCTAAAGAAACTGTCGTACCACATTTTGCGGAGACTGCTGTTTCACAGTTATATGTAGAGCCTGGTAATTGTCCAATTGCCAGTTCTGCATTTGCAGCAATTAAAAGACTATCTGCTCGAACATAAATTCCATCACCTTCATATCCAATTACACCATTTGACTGGATCAATGCATTGATATTTCTTAAACCAGCATAATAATTGACTTCTTCTCCATTAAGACCTTTTTTGCCATCAATCAGAATAAGTGATGTAGTACTTGGAGTTCCCGTTTTCTTATCAACCCCGTAGCCTTCTGTACTTACAGCAATGTTATAGCCAATCCCTGATTTTTCTGTACTACCTTTATAACTATACTTTTGTTCAGATAATGCGACATTTGCATTCAAATTATAAATCGGGATACCTATCCCCCAAGTACTGTCTGTTGTATTAGTCAATTCAGCAATGGAATTATCTGAGATAAATCGGGCTGTACGTGCAATAGACTGAAAGTCCATGCCTCGAATTGCAATGAATGCGAAGTTATCCCCTATAGATTTGGTCGATAATGTTTGTGTTAATATATTATTGTTCAGACCGAGTGTTGCTTTGAGTTTATCATTCACCAAAAACTCTAAACTTTTGGCTTGTATACTATTAATATAAATATCACCAAAATCGATATAGGAGTCTTTATCTGCAACCAATGACCTTAAATTAGAAAACTCAATAGCATAGCTTCCAATCCCTGTATGACCAATTTCAAACGTTGTCGGTGCCTGACCTGCTACAAGATTTGGATTATTTTTTCCTGTAAAGTCTGCTCGCATACCCAAATGCAAACCACCAGGACCAACTGACTCATAGCCTGTGGCCTTGTTGGTTAAACCAAAGTCATTAATCCCTTCCTGATTTGCATTTAACAAAACTTTCGCATTGGTTACTGCACCTGAAGCCCCCATACGAATTAAATTTTGCTGTTCTGCACCTTCCACCCCATAACGTAAATCAATATTTACACCAGGATTTGTGGCATTTTTTCTTGAACTATGCACATTCGAATTATCCTTTACTCGCCCCAAATTCACGATATGATCAGTCGTTCCTGTAGATTTAGTCGTCAGTACAATTCCTTCATCTTCTGCAACGTATATATAACCTGTACCCGAAAAATTAAAATTGAAATCTTTTAAAGTCAGGCTGTGACCATTCATACCATGACTGATACTGGAATTTTGTAATTGAAAATCTATAAATGCCGTCTCTTGACGATTAAATAAACCATTACTAGTCTCTAGAATCATTTTCAATGGTGAAGTAGTAGAAATCGAGAGTGAACCGAGGTCTTGTGAAGGAGTTTGACAAGTTGTACCTTGACACAACAACATGACATGTTGAGCTATTGCAGTAAAAGGGCTTACGCTTGCAGCAATCCGAATACCTGCGCCAGCATCTGTCGCCCCTACATCAAAATCTAGTTTTGAAGTAATTGTACTTTGTGCTACCCCATCAATTTGTACATCATGCAAACCTAATTTCATTTTATTTTGATCAGTCGGGTCTACCCAATTAAGTTGATTCACTTTAACTCTTGAAACTTCATGGGTAATAGAAATACCATCCTGTCCAGTTACCGAACTTAATCGCTCATCTGTTAATTGCTCAAAAGCATAGGTAGATTGAGCCAGTACAATACTAGTTGCGAGTGCTGTAAGTGTTATTATTTTTTTCATTACAATATCCTTATTTTTAGTCTCAGCTGATTAACAGCGACCTGCACCATTCCCAGTGCAGTTAAAACTAAAGATGTTTAATTTTCCACTCATATGCATATTCCCATGCACATTTAGGCCCATAAAACCTTGTTCCGAGCCACGATCAAACTCCGGAACTTGTAATCCACTGACTGTCGTTCCATCTGCTTTTTTTTCTGTATAAGTACTATATGTACTGATATTTTCATAACCCTCTTGATTAGAGGTTCCAGTTTCAACTGCCAGTGTTGAAAAACCTAGATTACGAATTTTAAGCGGTTTATCATCATAAAAGGTCAGTTGCATCGCCGTTTGTGGATTACCTTCGTTATTAATAATGGTGATGCCATCAAGTGAAAACTGATCAATTTGTAAAGTGCCCTGAAATTGCTTAAAAACTAGCCACTTTTTATTCCCATTTGTATCAACATGATTATTTGGTGCAATAGCCAATCGGCAAAATTCATTTGAAGAACACTGGTAGCCATAATAAGCCTGTGTAGTCATACCATCTGCATTCATCGTTGAAATATTATTTTTTGACATATCATTGGCATACTGGTGGTTTAGTGATAGTGTCCAACTGAGATCAGCTCCTCCTTGGCCTGTTGTTGCTGTCAACTCACTATTATCCATTGAAATAAGGCCAGCATGAGTTTGTGCAATCGCTGCACACACCAAAAAAAATGCAAATTTATACATTATTCTTCTCCTACAGCCCTGTAGTTCTAATTTTTAAATGTTGAATAAGAACACCATCAATCGCAACTGAACCCAAATTGGTACTGTTTCCGCTTATATCTTTAAAAACGACACCTGTCGCATTTTCTGTGCTGACAGCATTCAATAAATTTGTCCCGGGCAGTCTTTCTACTGTACCAACAGCAATACTACTATGCGTCGCATTACGCCCCTGATAAATTGCGGTTTGATCCGTTGAGTTGGCTTTTATTTCCGTGCCACAGTAATAAACATTACATGTAGACCCTTTAAAATCTGCTGTAGTCAAACCTGAAGTGCCCGTTGTATTACCTTGAATATCTGAATAGTAGGTATAAATCTTACTGTAAATAGAAGGTACATTTGGAATACGCGTGACTTCCAAAATAATATTTCGACCTTCTGAACCAACAATAAAGGGTTGATACATATTACCCAGTACTAGGTTAATGTTTGGGCTATATAGATATAAACCTTCTGTTTCATGAAAAATTGGCGCAACAGAACGATCCATGGCTGGGGTTGCTGCTGTTCCGTCATCTAAATCTGAACGTGCAGCAGTACTAATACGTAGACCTCGCGCATCCAAGTCTGAATCCTGAATACTTAATGTTTCCGCATGATCATTGGTATTGATGCGGATTAAGCTTGCTAAACCTAATGTCTGATTATAATTAGTATTGGTCGATTTAAGTGTCTGGAAGATTCGAGTTTGTGAACCATTCAGATTTAAACCATTTGCCACAATTTGAGTACGGAAACGAAAGTCTTTATCCAAACCACTTGTTGGTGCTCCAGTAATTGGATCCACCACGTTGCTTGAACTTAGCTCGCGCGAAAATATATCCATCCACAAACCAAGCTTAATCGTATTAGATGAATCATCGATACTAATTTTCTTGAGGGGAGCTTCAATCGCAAGATAACCAACATTTCCAGTATTATCTTTCGCATACTGCTCTACATCTTGATTTCCGGCATGGAATAACCATGGATTATCGGCTGTTCCCCAATTGAATCCTTGATCGGTATAACGCGTTGCTAAAGAGCTTTGACCATTTTTATCTTTTGAATTTGACAATGCCAAACCATAAATAAATACATCAGCCTTGGTTCTTAATTTGGCTACCGTTGCGGTGGATGCTATTTGTGTAGCAATAATCTCTGCATTTTTCTTAACAGTAGCAAGTGCAGAATCGCTGGCTTTTTGTGCCTCAAGCTTGGCATAGTCAGATGCCAACTGATTCAGGGTCTCTACAGCTTTGGCATTCAACTGAGCGTTTTTTGTTGTATCAATGATATTTGATCGGGTTATTTTTCCTAATACATAATTCTTGTAAAACGTAGACCCAATAGGTAAGTTACCCGTACTATTATTCCCATATAATAGCTCAATCATTTCATAAGTATTAGCTAGAGCATATTCTTTCGATTTATTATCTTGCCCAACAGTTAAGGTATGCTTTGTAGTTCCGTCACTTTCCAGACCCGAAACAATTGTCCCGTCTTTATAATCTTTATAACGCTGATCATAATAAGCCCTCATCGTATCTGATTCAAGATAAGATTGTACTATTCGACCACGATATTCTGTTGAATATGTTGCAATGGTTTCATTGGTTATACGTGTAGCATTATTGGTCTCATAGGTATTTTTAAAACTTGTATACGTCGAGTCATATACACCGTTATAACCTGTTACACGCCCCTTTTGATACGCATCAACATATTCAGCCTTATAAATTTTATCGTAAGCACGTTGACCCAATTGCTCGTAGTTTTCACCGGTAGGAATAATACGGATAAAACCCGTGTCATTTTTACTGGGGTCTATTGCACCAGATGCGTAACTTGAAGCAGTAGAACGGTCATTCGCCCCTTGAAAAACCATTTTAAAGTTTTCAAGCGTAAGAGCAACTCCCTCACCTGTCGTGGCAGAAAGTGCTTCATCTGATAAATCTTGAAGCGCATAAACAGATGGTGCAGCAAAAATGCTGACTGCGGCTGCTAAGCAACTCTGGCGGAATAACTTAGCCTGGGTGAATTGAGTCATCTCGACCTTCCTTTTATCAGATGCTCTGCATCTCTCTTATATTTATTCCTGAGAACTGGCTTTGATTTTATTGTCCATTTATTCCTTAAATGGAGACTTGTGATAGACCAGTCACTTAACTTTTTATTATGCTGAAACTCTCCCTAAATGCAAAACCAACTGTCCGATAATGTTTATTTTCCGATGAATGAAACTGCATTAAAAAAGCGAGCCCTAATGGCTCGCTTTTTAACATTAGGTAAAATTTTATGCTTTAGGCAAAGTCACACCGGTCTGACCTTGGTATTTACCACCACGGTCTTTATATGAGGTTTCACACACTTCGTCTGACTCAAAGAACAACATCTGAGCAACACCTTCACCTGCATAGATACGTGCTGGCAAATTCGTGGTATTAGAGAATTCCAGCGTCACGTGACCTTCCCACTCCGGTTCTAAAGGTGTCACGTTCACAATAATACCGCAGCGTGCATAAGTCGATTTACCCAAACAAACCGTCAACACATTGCGTGGAATACGGAAATATTCAACCGTACGCGCAAGCGCAAATGAGTTTGGCGGAATGATACATACATCCGACTCAATATCAATGAAACTTTTATCGTCAAAGTTTTTAGGATCGACAATTGCGGAATGAACATTGGTGAACACTTTAAATTCACGCGCACAACGCACGTCATAACCATAGCTCGACACGCCATAAGAAATCAGCTTTTCGCCATTTTCATCATAACGGACTTGGTTTTCTGCATACGGTTCAATCATGCCGTGTTTTTCGCTCATTTCGCGAATCCAACGATCAGACTTAATAGTCATTTATTTCAATCCAAAAACTTAAATCAATTATTGCGTGGTACTTTAACTGAAATCGCCCTTAATGAAAATAAGCTCCACGATTCTGGGTGGATTTAGTCCAGAATCTCCCAACTAGATTACAGTTTTAACAGCGCCGAATAGCTTAAGGGAATAGAAAAGCTCACCAAGATCAATGAAGCTGTACGCTGCAAGTTGGCTTGGTTCAACCAGCTGATTTTATTACTCGCCAGAATTGAGCCAATAAATGCCCAGAAAAATGCAATCGGAACGATTAACAGTAAAAAGGTCAACATATGCGCGACATAGTAGTTTGGATTTTGCCATGCTACAGCTGGAAAAATCGCTGAAGCAAACAACAACGATTTCGGATTGAGTAAGGTCGCAACAAACAATTCGCGCGCACGAATTCTCTTTTGATCGAAATTTTCAACCACGGTTGCGGTACGCCATAAACGCAGTGCTAAATATAAAATGTAGCCCGCACTAAATAATTTTAAAACAGTCGGCAAAAGTGGAAGATGAACGGAAATTTTACCAATCAAAAAGCCCCACAGGGTAATTGAAATGAGGTAACCGAATGCTTCAGCAGGAATCAGTCGAAATGATTTACGCAGACCCACTTGTATGCCAGAAGACGCAAGTAAAGTATTGGTCGGGCCGGGGGTCAATAAAATAGTGACAACGAGACCAATAAAAAACCAAGTGATCATATTCACAGACCCGCATATATAGTCATATAAGCGTAATAATTCACCTGAATGAAAGCAATCACATTTTGTGAACGCTGATAACACTTTTTTAATCTTTAGGCTCTATGCATCATAAATACCACGCAGCCCTTAGCAAATCTGGCTTTCAGCCCAATACTGACATGACTGATACATTTTCGTACTGAATGATTTTTCAAATCAAATAAACAACTCTAATGAAAAAAAACTATTCAAATGATTTTTAATCAGTTACTTTTTAAACAAAGCGTATTTTTATGCATCAATTTGATCACACGCTGTCAAGGATAGAACAACCGAGTTAATCGTATTTAAGATAATAAAACGAGGAAAAAGTATATGAAAAAATGGACTCAACTCACGCTGCTTTCAATTGCACTTGCAGGCTTAGGAGCATGCTCAAGTGACAATAAAACCAATCCTTCAAGCGATACTAAAACAGAAGCCAGCGCACAAGCTGCTGATAAACTGCAAAGCAAGTTTGTCAATATTGCGACAGGCGGTGCATCTGGCCCCTACAATGTAATTGGTACCAGTTTGGCCGAAATTTACCATAAAACTTACGGGGTCAACTCTAAAACCCAAACCACTGGGGCATCTGTTGAAAACCTTAATTTACTGAAACAGAAAAAAGTAGAAATGGCTTTTGTTATGAGTGACAGCTTAACTGAAGCACTCAATGGCACAGGCAGTTTTTCCAGTGGCAAAATTGATAATGTGCAACAAATTGCAGCCTTATATCCGAACTATGTGCAAATTGTGGCATCAAAAAAATCAGGGATTAAAAACCTTGAGGACTTAAAAGGCAAACGTATTGCTGTCGGTGCTCAAAACTCTGGGGTTGAAGTCAATGCACGTACCCTCTTAAATGGCTTTGGGATTACCTATAACGATGTAAAAGTCGACTATCTAGGCTATGCAGAAGCAGCTGATGCTCTGAAAAGTGAAAAAATTGATGCGGCATTCTTAACCAGTGGCATTCCCAACTCATCGTTAATGGAATTGCAACAAGGTTTTGATTTACAAATGGTTGGTATTAACCCTGAAAAAGTCAAACAGATCGCAAAAAATCAAACTTATTTCCTCTCGCTGAATATTCCGAAAGGTACCTATGGTAATACCGAGGATATTCCAACTGCCGCGATTATGAATGCTTTAGTGGTACGCTCAGACCTTTCTGAAGATGATGTCTATAAGCTCACCAAATCCTTCTTTGATAGTTTAGGGCAGTTAGCAAACTCACATCAGGCAGCCACAGAAATTAATTTAGAAACAGCACAAAAAGGCGTGGTTGCACCACTACACCCTGGTGCTAAACGTTATTACGACGAACTCGCAGCGAAAAAATGAAACTGAAAAAAAGTGCAGTGCTTATGACTGCACTTTTTCTAATCGGCTTATGCGGTCTGCTGTTGTTTCCTATACATTATACCAACGTACTTGTGGAACAGACACACTGCCGTATTTCATCGGATCAGTTTAATTTGCAATGGAAACATTCGGTTGAAAAAACCCGTTGGGTTGAAAACTATCAACGTGAACAACAGCATTTTATTTTGCGCTATACCGATTTAATTTCTTTCGGTGCAGGCACACCGAATGACTATCCGATCATTTTCCAAAAAGATGGTCTGGTTAGAATGCAGGTTAATCGACAGATTGAGCAAATCAATTGGATCATTTCCAAGAATATGCAAGGTAGTATTGTCGTTCAGCAAAAGATTTGGCCCATCTTCCAACAACACCCAGATTACACTGTGGTGCAAATCACCTCACAACAACAGCCCTTGTGGAAAGCATGGCAGATCGGAGAATGCCTATGACTCAAAATGAAGACAAAGTTGCCCCAGAGCAATTAGATGCACAGCAACAACAGGCTATTTTAGAAAAATTTGATCGTGAGTCGGTCACTCGCTCTCCAAGCAGTAAATCTGTGGCTTGGTTCATTGCTGCGATTGCCATTTTTTATTCAGTATTTCATTTATTTATTACCTTTAATCCGCAGCCTGAGTTAATTCAGCGTTCTGCCCACGTTGCGATTGGTTTGGTTTTGGTGTTCCTGCTCTACCCTGCACGTCAGTCCAGTTCACGGCAACGTATTCCATGGCTGGATTGGTTGCTGGCTTTGGCATCATTGGCCACTTTTTTATATATTTGGAAAGAATATCAAGCCATTATGACCACGCGTGGTGGTATTCCCAACACACTGGATATTGTCTTTGCCATTTTAGCTGTAGTCCTAGTGGTTGAAGGAGCACGGCGGGTAATGGGATGGATGCTGCCTATTTTAGGCTTAATTTTTCTCTCTTATCCATTCTTTAGTCATTATGACTGGGTGCCTGATCGCTTATTGACTCGCCCTTATAGTATTAGTGATATTTTCGGGCAAATGTATTTAAAAACTGAAGGGCTGTATTCCTCTGCGATCGGGGCTTCCGTCACCTTTATTTTCCTGTTTATTCTCTTTGGTGCTTTTCTGGCAAAGTCTGGTATGGGCAAGCTATTTAATGACTTAGCCATGGCACTGGCAGGACATAAACAAGGCGGTCCTGCAAAAGTTGCGGTCATTTCCAGTGGATTTATGGGCAGTATTAATGGAACGGCTGTGGCCAATGTCGTCGGGACAGGTTCATTCACCATTCCTTTGATGAAAAAAATTGGCTATCACAAAAACTTTGCTGGTGCAGTCGAAGCCAGCGCCTCCGTTGGTGGGCAAATTTTACCACCCGTCATGGGGGCTAGTGCCTTCATTATGGCGGAAACTACTGGGGTCAGTTATGGCACCATTGCACTCGCTGCCACACTTCCCGCTTTACTCTACTATTTAGGTGTTATAGCACAGGTTCATTTCCGTGCGGGACGAGATAATTTAAAAGGTGTGCCCAAAGCAGACCTCCCACGCGTGAAAGATGTGCTAAAAGCGCGTGGTCATTTACTGATTCCAATTGTAGCTTTGGTATTTTTCCTCTTTCAGTCTATTCCAGTGAGTTATGCAGCGGTTTATACCATTGCCTTAACCGTGGTCGTGGCCAGTTTTCGCAAATCGACACGCATGGGCTTCAAAGACATTTTAGACGCGCTCGCAGATGGCGCGAAGCAATCCCTTTCAGTGATGACTGCCTGTGCCTTGGTGGGCATTATTATTGGCGTGGTCAGTCTGACCAGTTTCGGCTCTGTCATGACCTCATCGATTATGAGTATTGGTGCAGGCAGCCTATTTTTGACATTATTCTTTACCATGATTGCCTCGATGATTTTAGGTATGGGACTGCCTTCCATTCCAGCCTATATCATTACCGCAACGATGGCGGCTCCCGCTTTGGCAAACTTTGATATTCCAACGCTAGTTGCACATATGTTTGTGTTCTATTTTGGTTTGTTTGCCAATATCACCCCACCAGTCGCCTTAGCCGCCTTTGCTGGTGCAGGCATTGCTGGCGGTGACCCGATGCGTACAGGATTTCAAGCACTGAAGCTATCATTAGCAGGCTTCATTGTACCGTTCCTGTTTGTCTACAACCCTGCCATGCTGATGATTGATACTGCCAATGTTGCAGTCAATGCACGTGAGTTTGCTTTCCCTGCCTGGACCACCATTGTCAGTATTGTCTTTACTTCCGTAGTCGGTATTCTGGCCCTCGGTGCCGCAGTTGAAGGCTACTTTAAAATCGGCATGAATTGGTTTTGGCGAGTGTTCTTAGGTGTTGGTGCTTTGTGTTTAATTATTCCCGAAACTATCACAGATCTTGTTGGAATGGTGATGGTGGTGATCGCGATTAGCGTGAATATCTTACAAGCAAAAAAACAGAAACCTTCCTACTCATCCTCTTAAAATAAGTACAAAAAAAGCCCAACTCAACGTTGGGCTTTTTTATGCTGTACAGATTTAGAAAATGCGTGAATGATCTTTTCCCGCTTTCGGCAATGCTGCTGCAATCTTTTCCGCAATCAACATATAGCTGTCTGCTGCGCTATCTTCAACTAAAACCGAAGGCTTGCCTGCATCGACGTTTTCACGAATTTCAACATTTAAAGGCAAACGTCCTAAAAGTGGAATATCGTATTGTTCAGACAGTTTGTCACCGCCACCTGTGCCAAAAATAGGTTCTTCAAAACCGCAATTCGAACAAATATGGGTCGACATATTTTCAACCACACCCATAACGGGGATCTGCACACGGTTAAATAACTCAATCCCTTTGGTGGCATCCATCAATGCCACGTTTTGTGGTGTAGTCACGATCACTGCCCCTGTGATAGGAATACGCTGTGCAAGCGTCAACTGAATGTCGCCTGTGCCCGGTGGCATATCAATCATCAAAACATCAAGGTCAGGCCATAAAGTCTGATTGAACAGTTGCATCAACGCTCCAGTCGCTTTCGGTCCGCGCCAAGCCACAGGCGTATTATGGTCACCCGTTAAGTGTCCAATCGATAACACTGCCAGACCATAGGCATCCAAAGGGACAAAATTTTCCGCTTCAATCATTGGGGTACGGCCTGCATTGCCCAACATGGTTGGAATACTTGGTCCATAAATGTCTGCATCCAAAACCCCCACTTTTAGGCCCAGTTTTTGTAATGCTAATGCAAGGTTTACAGTGGTCGTCGATTTACCCACCCCGCCCTTACCCGATGACACCAAGATCACATTTTGAATACGCGGATGTTTCGGTACATCACGTTGTTGCGGTGCTGCTTTTTGAATCGGTGGATTATTCGGATCAGTCTCTTCAACTTTTTGTGCAGCGGTTGCAGATGCATCTACCACAGGTGGCAAATTACTTTTTTGCGTAGCATCAGCTTTAGGTTGACCAGAACAGCTTTCACCTTCTGCATGCTGATGCCCACAACCACCTGACTTTTCTTGATGACCAGTTTTTTGCTGAATCACATGCATATTCAGTTCTGTGATGCCACATTTTTCCAAGGCATCTGCCAAATCATCATGAATTTGTTGCAGATCATCTGCTTCAGAAGGAAAGGTATTGATGGTTATTTGTAAGACCTGACCTTGTACATTGACCTGCGTAATACGATCTTTCAGCGCATTTTCTGAATTAGGCAAAATATAATTTTGTAAAACCTGTTGGATTTCCTCCTCTTTCACCTCTTGCGCGGGTGAAAAAACAGATTTAAGGGAAGAAAGCCACGACATTGCTTTGTCTCCAAACAGGGTTTCAAAAAATGATCTTCCTAGTTTACCTGTTCAGCCTGCGAAGGGTAAGAGGCAGATGATAGGACTTATTCATATAAGCTTATAAAGTCGAGTGATTTAGTTGGAAATAGCCGCATTTGGGTAAAATGTTGGATCAAAATTTATTTAGATTAAAATATCTGACTAAAACTAATGGGAGAATTATCTCTTTTAAAAATGAATGGACACTGCTTGAGATGGACATTTACATTTCAACAATACAAAAATACAGCACTTTCATTTTAAATTTCAGTATCTTTCGCTTAAACCTATTCCTAAGCGATGTTAATAACATCATTCCATATGCAATGAATGACATAACAACAAAAGTAATTTTTGAATAAGGAAGACAGCTGATGAAAAAAATCGCAATACTGCTGATGATCCTCAGTACAACAACAGCGATTCATGCGCAAGTCTCAACGGAAGCGATTCATACTGCTGACCGACAAACCATTGCGATTGGCGATCGTTTAGAGGACATGCGTACTCGTATGCAGGCCTCTCCAATTAAAATGCAATCCTATGCATTGCAAGAAAAAGGTCAGCCTGCGACGTTGGCGGTGGATTACACATATGAAATTGCCAATATGCAATATGTGATAACCGTGGTGGATGAACATGTTCGTAATATTAAAACGACCAACTTAGACGGGCTGCGCAAATAATTAAGCAGTGAATAATTATTGATCAATTTTCATATTAAAAAAAAGAAGACTATGAGTTCAATAAATGAACGATAAAGCCCAAATGGCTAGGCTTTTATCGACTACAGTTTTTCGACGATAGCTTATTTTTTACCCACATTTAACTTTACTTACTAATTGTACTCATAAAGCTAACTGCTGAGAACAACCAGATAAACAGGACAAAACTACGTCCCTGATTAAAATGTGCCACGTCCGTACCATGCAAAATGTTATGTCGTGTCATAGCAACAGTAGAACTGCTATCCATTTTATAGGCAGCCAGTTCAGCAAAATAATGATTCAGCTCATTGGCAATTTTCGACTTATGCCAAAGACTTTTAATTTCACTGCCCTTCAGACCCGGAACAATTTTATAAACATCGATAAATTTGGTGTCGTTTTGTTTTAGGAAGCCATTTTCAATTAAAACGTCCGTCAAAATACCTTCGAGCTGAGCGTACAACACGGGGATACAGCCCGCATGAAAATTCAATTTATACAGTTTAAAGGCTTCAAGCAGCACCAAACGGCGTTGTTCTTTGTTTTCACCAATATGTAAAGCATCAAAAGCAGCCAACATTTCAGTTTGGAAAAATTCGGTATTGATGACATTGAGTAAATCAAAATCTGCATCATTTTCATGTTGATGCACGAGCTGCCAAAAATACACTAAATTCAGCGCATCATTTGCCACCTTCATTTCAACCGGCTGATCGAGTTCGTCTGCCAAAACCTGAAAATATGGTTCTTGTTGAGCCAAGCCCGTTAATGTTTGAATCAGAAAGGCGTGCTCTTGTGCCGAAATTTGCTCAACAAGATAGTGCTGTGCTTGTTTTAATATTTGATTTCCCAAAAGCTTTTTTGATTGCGCATGTTGTGGAATAAGGGTTACAGGCTGGTCATCTTCATAATCATGGTCATACATGGGCAGTTACTCGAGGGCATCACATTAATGCCCTATTATCGCTGTTATTGACCACGCAATATAGAAATATTTAGTTTTGAAAAGATTTCACCGATTCCCTTGTGCAAGTCACAGCTATCTAAGGTAAAATCGTTGACCTTATATAAAATACGAATGAGAGAGTCATATCCGTGCGTAATATTTTAGTCACTAACGCCCTTCCATACGCCAATGGTCCGATCCATATGGGCCACTTACTCGGTTATATCCAAGCAGATATTTGGGTTCGTGCCATGCGTGCAATGGGTCATGACGTGACTTATGTCTGCGCGGACGATGCTCACGGTACGGCAATTATGCTACGTGCCGAAGCCAATGGCATTTCACCAGAAGAACAGATTGCCAATGTGCAAAAAGAACATATCCGTGATTTTGACGGCTTTGGTGTGCATTTTGATCATTATGACTCAACCAACAGTGCTGAAAACAAAGCGCGTTCGGAAGAGATTTATCTTAAAAACCGCGAAGCGGGCAATATCGCTGTTCGTCCTGTTACACAATTGTTCGACCCTGAAAAAGGCATGTTCCTGTCAGATCGCTTCATTAAAGGCACCTGTCCGAAATGTAAAGCGGAAGATCAATACGGCGACTCATGTGAAGTCTGCGGTACAACTTATAACGCGACTGAATTATTAAATCCGCGTTCGACTTTGAGCGGTGCAACACCTGTTGAAAAATCATCAGATCACTACTTCTTCAAATTACCAAACTTTGGTGAATACCTGCAAAAATGGACGCGTGACGAAGGTCGCCTGCCAACATCAATCGCCAACAAGCTGGATGAATGGTTTGAAAATGGTTTAAACGATTGGGACATTTCACGTGATGCACCTTACTTCGGTTTTGAAATTCCAGATGCGCCGAACAAATACTTCTATGTTTGGGTGGATGCGCCGATTGGCTATATGTCGAGCTTTGAAAATTACGTAAAAACCAAACGTCCAGATTTAAACTTTGCAGACTATTGGAAAAAAGACTCCGACAAAGAAGTGTATCACTTCATTGGTAAAGACATTGTTTACTTCCACGCGCTGTTCTGGCCTGCAATGTTGGAAGGTGCGAACTACCGTACTCCGACAGGTTTATTCGTAAACGGTTTCTTGACTGTAAATGGTCAGAAGATGTCAAAATCTCGCGGTACGTTCATTAAAGCGGAAACTTATTTAGAGCATTTAAACCCTGAATATTTACGTTATTACTTTGCGTCTAAGTTGTCGGATAAAGTTGAAGATTCTGACTTAAATCTTGATGACTTCGTGCAAAAAGTGAATTCAGACCTTGTGGGTAAAGTGGTGAATATTGCCAGCCGCTGTGCCAAATTCATTAACACCAAGTTTGACAACAAATTAAGTGCAGCTTGCGCTGAGCCTGAATTGGTTCAAAGCTTTATTGATGCCGGTGCTTCAATTGCTGCTCAATATGAAGCGCGTGAATTCTCTGCGGCGATTCGTGAAATTATGGCGCTAGCTGACCGTGCCAACCAATATATTGATGAGAAAAAACCTTGGACACTTGCGAAGCAAGAAGGTCAAGAACAGCAAGTGCATGATGTCTGTTCTGTCGGGATTAACTTGTTCCGTCAATTGGCTGTTTACTTAAGCCCAGTGCTTCCAACCTTGGCAGCACAAGTGCAAGACTTCTTGAAACTTGAATCTTTCGATTTTGCTTCTGCAAAAACCATATTGGTGGGTCATGAAATTGCATTATTCCAACCATTGATGCAGCGTGTAGACCCGAAAGCGGTTGCTGCAATGGTCGATGCGTCTAAAGATTCTTTAGCTGCTGCTGCGGAAGCACCAAAAGCTGAGAAGAAGAAAGAAAAAGCTAAAGAAAAAAAGCCTGAGCCTAAAGTCGGTGAAGCAGAAATCATCAATATCGATGACTTTATGAAAGTTGACTTACGTGTGGCGGAAGTTTTAGACGCTGCTACGGTTGAAGGTTCCGATAAGCTGCTTCAATTGACGTTAAATGTCGGCGAAGCTGAACCACGCAATGTATTTAGTGGCATCCGTGAGTTTTACCAACCGGAAGACTTAAAAGGCAAATTGGTGGTGATGGTGGCCAACCTTGCCCCTCGTAAAATGCGTTTTGGTATTTCAAACGGTATGGTGCTTGCAGCGGGTAATGGCGAAGGTGTTTGGGTGATTTCACCTGAATCTGGCGCTAAACCGGGTGATAAGGTTTCTTAAGATTTAAAGTCTTAAATAAAAAGCCTCTACGTGTGTAGGGGCTTTTTTATGACTCAATACAAATAAAATTTGTCGCCAAAATTCTTCGAGAATAATTTCTTAATTTTTTATGATGAGCTACTCAAACATACCGTAAAGGAAATTTAAAATGAGTAACTCAAATCAATCTAAGTCTGTAGCAAATAACTCAGCAAATCAACAAAATGCAAATAAAGGAACCAATGGAACGAATACTGCCTATGATCGTAATCAAGGCAATCGCGGTCAACAGTTAAATCCGAATCGTAAAAAGTAATTTTTTTAGTTAGAGAAGTACTCTAACCAAGAGTACTTCTTATTTTTTTATTCTATAGGGGCTTTTATGTACGCTTTAGCACAATTTCCATCGCAAGGAGATTTAATCAAATTTACTTATGATGCTTTAGGAATTATTCCAAAAAAATCTGAACAAATTTTAGATTTAAAAATTGAGAATAAAAGCTTGCAAAAAAGTTTACAACGCTTTGCAAAAGAAGAAGGTTCTAATTTTTTAGAAAATTTTAATCTACATATGCAAGCCCTACATTCTGCAATCGCTGACCTCTTCCCAACATGGCATTTACAGCACTCAATTTTAGATACACTAAAAGATTTATTCCTATGCTATTTAGAGGCCGTATTAACAAACCATACTTATTTAGATAAAAAGGATTCTTTTCAATTTATTATTCAGACAACTGTTCTATCTCGACTCCCTATTTCAATCCTAAAATATAAAGAATGCTATGCAGATTTTTTCAAAAATGTTCATGCACCACAAGATTTTTTTTGGTTTTTAGGATCAGATAATCAAACACCATTAAGTTACTTCATACAGTGGATTTATACTTCGGAAAACTTAGATCAAAATAACTTTCACACATTAGAACAAGGTCTTTTAACTACATCTGAGAGCGATCAACAAGAAAAAGACTTATGGAATGTTGATAATTGGTTAAAAGATAAAACTTTGCCTTCTTTTGCAATGCTTAAAGCTACATTTGATCGAGCCTTTAAATCACATGCTATACCAGTAGATCGTCAAGAAACTTATCTATTCTTTTTGTTGATTGGTCGTTTTTGCACATATTGTATTCAACAAATTAAAGAAAATTATGGAGCAAGTTTTTTACAAATTATGTCTGAAAAACTTAGATCTTATTTGGATGCAATCTATAAAGATTTCCATATTTTTTATAATGATGAAATGAAAGCTATTATGAGTGAACAAATAAAAATAATGGCTTCAGATCCATACAATATCGAAAATAACGTTAATATTGAAGAAATGGCTAATTTTATAGTATTTAAATCATTCTCAAAAAACCGCTTACAAACAGGTGAAGAGTTAGCTTTACATGTACAACGAGTAGGACACACAAATGATCTACCTAGTTTTGACGACCATTTCCCCGCTAATTTTAACTTAATTACATTAAAAGATGGTTTTTGCTATTTGAAATCACAAGCCAATCCTAAACAGTTTTTAGCAAATATAGAAAATTACCATCAAGGTTATTTTGATGTTTTAAATAATAAAATGTCTTTTGAAACTTGGTTAGAAGCATATAAGTCTTGCAATAACCATATTGTTTATCCTTGGCTCGAACAATGGATTCAAGCTGTATTAGCCTTTAAGAAAGATCAATACCATAAGTCACTAGAGTATATGAACCAAGCATTTGAAACTATTCGCTACTCAGCAGGCAAACATCAAGAACGCTTTTTAGAAGATTACTTGCTTATCGCTTTAGCAAATGAAAAAAGTTACAAAAGCTTTAAACAAGCTTATAAATGGGGAACTTTTATGAATCATTTTGGTGGATTAAAACCCTTATTTAACCTCGAAAATGATGATGAAATTAAGCAACTGTATCAAGATAAAAAAAGTGATTTTATCACCTTTGAAAAAATGAAAAATAATATGGATATGAGAACTTTAGCAAAAATGGTTTTTCATTGGAAATATGATTCCGAATAGCATTTAGGAGGGAGAAATCCCTCTGTTTTATCACTTCATCCCAAAAATCAACTTCAGACCCAGTACCGTCATCACAGCCCCAGCCGCCCGATCAAAACCTGCTTTAAACTTTAAATACACACGGCGCGGTTTCTCTGCTGAAAGCGCAACAGCGACCAGAGAACACCAACCTGCATCAATAAAGAAACACAGCACAGGTAGAACGACATAAAAATAAGTTGGAATTTCTTTCGGAAGTAATGCGGTAAAAATACTGGCTAAGACAATCGCAATTTTAGGATTGGATAATTGCGTAATTAAACCTGTAGTAAATGCTCGACGCAGCGACATTTGTGTAGTTGCATCATCCTCTGACTGAATCGGCTCTTTGGCATGTTTAATAATTTTAAAGGCCATCCAAAGCAGATATAAACCACCACAAATTTTTAAGGCCAAATAAGCAGAAGGCACAGCCAATAAAAATGCCTGTAAACCCAGTACAGCAAGTAGGCCAAAAATTGCCGCGCCTGTCCCTGTGCCTAAAGCCGTGAATAAACCGTGTTTACGTGAAATTGCAATTGAATTTTTAGCGACATAAATCGATGTTGGGCCTGGACTCATTGCACCGAGCATCAATGCAAAAGCAATAGAGCCTAATATCCAAAATGATTCCACAACAACACCAACTTCATTAATAATCGACCTAATTCTACCGATTACATTTTTGAATTTCTTCCTATAATCCACAATATTTTTTCTAAACAACCAAATTTTTCACTATAAATTACTTGAATAACCCATTAATTCATTGCATCATCAACTAAAGTACAAATTAACTATTAAGAAGATGAAATTAGCAGAAGCGCTCCTATTACGCAGTGATCTACAAACTAAGTTAGCCTCATTACAACAACGGATTAATAACAACGTGCTGATCCAAGAAGGCGATGCACCCAGTGAAGATCCAAATACACTGATTCAAGAAGCATTTTCCGTCAATACAGAATTACATCGTATGATTGAAAAAATTCATAGCACCAATGCCCAGGCCAAAACAAGTACTGGACGTTCGATGCTTTCGCTACTAAATGAGCGTGATTTATTAACGCAGCAGCATCGAATTCTGCAACAAGCGATTGACAGTTCATGTCGTGAAAATGGTCGCTATAGCTCAAGTGAAATTCGTTGGCTGAAATCCATTTCCGTTGCTGATTTGCAAAAACAAGCCGATGAGATTAGTCAGAAACTAAGACAAAATAATTTAGAAATTCAGGCATCCAATTGGCAAATTGACCTGATTTAAGTATATGAACTTCGGTTCATTCCAGTTCGGACATACTGGGCGAGTACAGAGCCTTTTACGGGTTTGTAAGGCTTTAAATTCAACAAACCTATATGCGGAAGTAAGACGTCTACTTCAAATGTTCACTCATCTGACGTAGCACACTGCATCTGTGACCATTTACATGTCACGTCTCACTACCATGTACTGACAGTATGTCCACCCTATTTCTCAATTGAAAAGAAGTATTTAATCGTCGTTGACTGCGGCCTCATTTAGAGCAACATCTTCGTGGGGTATTTTATAGTCCAGATCATTTGTTGGCACGCCACCAATGATCATGGTTCTTTGTTCTGTTTTAGGCCGATGTAGCTCATCAGTCGTATCACAACCGACAATCCCTACACTGCATAGCAGTATGGTCGGGATGATCATTAGGGAACGTCTCATCATGTGGCCTCTCCCTGTTTATAATTCTATTTTTCAGCATAGCAGTTTTGTATAAAGTTGCAGCACTTTTTCATGCTTCACTCAACAGAATTGTCAGAAATTATGTCCCTGCTGTTGGTATAACAACACTATCTTTTCATATATTTCTCTCACGCCAATCTCAACTTTTTAAGTCATTGAAATAAAAAGGACATAACACAATTTAGATTTCGACCAAGAAAACTACCTCATGTTATGTCCATTGAAAAATTTATCATCTTTGTCTATTTAATCATAGATGAGCTCTATCCAATTGTTGTCAATAAACCACTCAGAACTCGTGGCTTTCCACCTGCTCTTACCGATATTGAAATTATCATAATGTAAATTGTAGGTGAATTTCTTGGAATGGATACAGATAAAAGTATCTAGAGGTATTTTAAAAATAATTGCTTAGCTGGTTTCCAAAATTGGGGGCATATCCTAATTTTTGTAAACATTGTGCAAACTTATGGTAGATTCATCAGAAAATCACAGCTCGCTTAACTGCATGTTATGGACAGGATAATATTCATTTCATTGATGGATTTCCTATTCCAGTCTGTCATTATCGTCGAGCAAAAAGACATAAAAACATCAAAGAACATGCAGGTTTTAGTTATTGTTCAGCCCAACAGGAAGAATACTATGCTTTTAAGGGGCGTATCGTGATTAATTTTGATGGTATGGTTACAGGCTACGCTTTTACCCCAGCGAATGTTGATAAGCGTGAGATTGCGCCATAAATTACACCAAACATTCATGGATTATTGGGAGCAGACAAAGACTATTTAAGACCAAGTTTAAATGAATACTATAAATTTCAATATGTTGATTTACGGACACCGTTGAGAAAGAATATGCTTGATCTCAGATCTAAAGAATCAATGAGATTATTGATGAAGGCTAGAAGAAAAATTGAGACCGTCATTGGTCAGTTAGTAGATCGCTTTAATATCCAAAAAAAGTAAGAGCAAAAGATTTATGGTATTTATCACATCATTTCATCAGAAAGATTCTGTCACACACCGTCTGTGTTGTTTTGAATAAGAAGCTTGGTCATTTGCCAATTCAATTTGAAAAACTTATTTTAAGTTGAGATTGGCGTGTTGTATCTAATCTGTATTTACTCACATCTATTCAACTGAAATCTTAGGATCAATAATCCGTATAATTTCACCCCTGAAAATCTCTTAAGCTTTAATTGCACGGCATTGTTTAAGCAGTTGATGACACGCTGCACGAATCATCGATGAAGTAATTTGAACTTCATTACCACGCTCATCCACGATATAACCTGAATGAATCGCTTTTGCTTCACCAACAGTTTTAAGACTACTTTTCATTACTGCTTTGCTAATACCCATCGTACACCTCTTTTTGCTAAACCATTTCCCTGTCCCATGCAGGAAAATGGCTTTGGCTATTTGATGTGTCTAGTATTCAAAATTACAGTTCAAAAGTAAAATCCCAGTTGTAACAAGTGTTTAACGATATTCTGTTACAATTTCAGCTAAGAATGATATCGTATTGCTCTTGCGTATATAGATTTTCCACTTGGAACTTAATTACTCGACTAATAAAGTGCTCTAAATCCGCCACTGCCGGTGCTTCGGCAGTTAATAATCGGTCAATGACCGACGGATGTGCCACAACAGTAAAGCCACTTTGTGACTCATACGCTCGTGCATATCTTAGAATCTCACGAAATATTTCGTAGCAAACTGTCTCAGCTGTTTTGACATAACCACGTCCCTGACAAGTCGGACAAGAATCACATAATAAATGCTCTAATGATTCACGTGTCCGCTTCCGGGTCATTTCCACCAAGCCCAACTCCGACACTTGCGTGATCTTAGTTTTGGCATGATCCCGTTCCAGCATTTTCTCAAACTGACTCATCACTTCATCACGATGATGTGCTTCTTGCATATCAATGAAGTCAATAATGATGATGCCCCCCAAATTACGCAGGCGCAGCTGACGGGCAATGACCTGTGTGGCTTCCATATTGGTTTTAAACACAGTGTCTTCAAGCGAGCGTCCACCGACATAGGATCCCGTATTGACATCAATCGTCGTCATGGCTTCAGTTTGATCAATCATCAAATAGCCGCCTGACTTCAAAGCGACACGGGTCTGTAAAGCTTTCTGAATATCTTCTTCGACATTGTATAAGTCAAAAATTGGACGCTCACCCGGATAATGCAATAAGCGATTGTGCATACTCGGGACAAATTCTTGAACGAATTCTTGCAATTTCCCATGCACTTCGCGCGAATCCACCTGAATTTTAGAGGTTTCTTCATTGGCTAAATCACGAATCACGCGCTGCGGTAAAGGTAACTCTTCAAAAATCAGCGATGGCACAATAATACTGCGTTGCTTACGCAAAATGTATTCCCACAGTTTGGCCAAATAAGCCATATCCTGCGCAATTTCATCTTCAGCAATACCTTCAGCGGCAGTACGCACAATCACAGAACCGGGTAAATCATGTTCTTTCTGAATACGTTCAATCATACTGCGCAGACGATCGCGCTCTTCTTCCGATTCAATACGCTGTGATACACCAGTATGACTACCATAAGGCATCAGTACCAAATAACGTGAAGGAATGGACAGATCCGTCGAAAGACGAGCACCCTTGGTGCCCAGCATATCTTTCATCACTTGAACCGTCAGAATTTGTCCGGGTTGCAAGAGTTCGAATACATTGGGGGTCGGCTGATTGCGCTGCCAGACCATATCATTGATATGTAAAAACGCTGTTCTCGATAAACCAATATCAACAAAGGCCGCCTGCATACCTGGGAGTACGCGGACAACTTTCCCCTTATAAATATTTCCCACCAAACCACGCTTCACAGTACGTTCAACGAACAACTCATTGACCGTGCCGTTTTGAATCAACGCCACACGACATTCCATCGGTGTGACGTTAATCAACAACTCGTCAGACATAACAAAACTCAAAACATTATAAAAATTCTTGTGTTGCAGCAGTTAATTTAATGCCTTAACTGTCTGTAATAACTGTACGGTCTCATGTAAAGGTAAGCCCACCACGTTACTGTAGCTTCCTTCTATCCCCGGAATATAGCGCGCAGCTATTCCTTGTATCGCATAGGCTCCCGCCTTGCCGATGGGTTCACATGTGGCCCAATAACTTTCCATATCATTTAGGCTAAGCGTTTGAAATTCAACCTGAGTACGCACTACTATACTGCATATTTGTTCTTTTGTACGTACACAAACACCCGAAAAAACATCATGCTTCCGTCCGGAAAGCATTTTCCACATCTCAAAAGCATGTTGTTTCGATTCAGGTTTACCAAGAATGTGATGATCTACCCCTAAGCTGGTATCTGCTGCAATTACAATGGCTTCGGGGTATTGTTGCTGCACGGCTGCGGCTTTGGCACAAGCAAGGCGTTCGACATATTCTGCAACCGACTCTCCATCCCATACCGACTCATCAATATCTGGACTGAAAATATCAAATTCCAGTCCCAATTGCTGAAGCAGTTCACGACGTCGAGGAGAACTAGAAGCGAGAATTAAATGCGCCATTTTCGAAGAAAATAATACATGATTGGCCAAAGAAGTAAGCTAGTCAGTAAAGGTTGCCAATGCCGCGCAAAGGAGAACTGAACACCGCTCATGACCTGAGCAATCCAGACAAAGAATAAATGCGCAACCAATGCCATTGCAGCAATGATCCACAGATTCGCAAAAGTCAGGATGCGTTTTTCACGGGTTAAGAATCGGGTCACAAAGGCAATCACTACAAAGCTGAGTGCATTCATACCAAAAGGTGCATCAAGCAACAAATCTGCAAATAGCCCCGTCCCAAATGCAAACCAAATTCCACACCAAGTCGGCTGACACAGTACCCAAAATAACATGACCATCATCATGAATAATGGACGCCAGCCAGAAAGACCATAGGACAATGGATAAACCATCAAGATCGAAGCAATGATGATGGAAAAAATAATCGGAAATAAAGGATCGCGCTGTTTATGCCGACTAAGCTTAGCGAGTGACATGCGGTTGCTCCATCGCTAAAGAATCTGAAAATAAGACAACCACGTGATGACCACCTGCCAATTGTGCTGCAGGAGTTAAATCAATTTGGGCAAATTCACCCGAATTATGTCGACTCACTTTAGACACCGTACCGACCAAATATCCGGCAGGAAAATGCGCGCCAAGCCCAGAGCTATACACTTTTTCCCCCACTTTGATATTGGCACTGGTTGGAACATATTCCATCTTCAAACGTCCAAGATCACCTGTACCGGTCACAATGGCACGCATACCTGTGTGTTCCATACGTACAGAAAGTGAGTGTTCCTTGTCCGAAAGCAACATGACCCGGCTACTATGTGGATAGACATTAATAATCTGCCCCATAATCCCTTTGTCATCTAACACAGTCTGACCCACTTTCAGCTGACTGCTGGCACCACGGTTAATCACAATAATATGCCGTAGCGGATCCGCATCAGTCCCAATAACTTCGGCAATCTCCATACGACCATCAATAATAAGAGGCGTATCGAGTAAACCGCGCAAACGGGTATTTTCAGCAGAAAGTTCAGAAAGTTTCTGTAAACGGACTTGAGCCTGTACTAACTCGGCTTGCATCGCGGTATTTTCACGGCGCAATTGAGCTTCAGACTTGGTTTGTTGATTCAGCCATTCTCGCGATAACACTGGATAGCTTGCAAGGGCATAAATTGGATTATATGCCGCATACAAGACGTCTCTGGCCGGTTGAATTACATGTGGCATGCGCCAATCAAAGAAAAGCACCACCAAACACGTAATCACCGCAATGATAAATGAGCGAAAAGATGGCGGTTGTCTTGAAAACAGTTGCGTTTGCACCCGCCGAATCCTTTTCTTAGCCTACAAATAACATGTCATGATTTGGATTATCGAAAAATTCGAGAACCTTACCACCACCACGTGTCACACAAGACAGCGGATCTTCTGCAACCACCACAGGAAGACCTGTTTCTTTAGCCAGAAGCTTGTCGAGGTTACGTAGCAATGCACCACCACCTGTTAACACAATACCGCGTTCCGCAATGTCTGAAGACAATTCAGGCGGTGTTTGCTCAAGTGCTGATTTCACCGCAGACACAATATTTTGTAGCGGATCAGAAATTGCTTGAGTCACTTCATCAGAAGTCACGGTAATGGCACGCGGCACACCTTCTGCAAGGTTACGACCACGAACTTCGATCTCAAGTGCTTTCGCCCCTTCTTCAGGAAGCGCCATGCCGACTTCTTTCTTAATATTTTCAGCAGTGGTTTCACCAATCACGCAACCATGTGCTTTACGCACGTAGTTAATGATTTGCTCATCAAATACATCACCACCGATACGCAGTGAGTCCGCATAGACACAGCCTTGTAGTGAAATAATCGCGATTTCAGTCGTACCACCACCAACATCAACCACCATTGAACCACACGCTTGCTCGACTGGCATACCAGCACCAATTGCAGCAGCCATCGGCTCTTCAATCAGGCGAACTTCACGAGCACCTGCGTTATACACCGCTTCACGGATTGCACGACGCTCAACCAATGTTGATTTACATGGTACGCATACCACGACACGCGGTGCAGGTGGGAACAAACGTTTTTCGTGCACTTTGCCAATGAATTGATTCAACATCGTTTCAGT
>NZ_JBLZXR010000029.1:0-6795 GCF_050285345.1 Acinetobacter sp. | reverse complement strand
GGTAATTTTCTTAGTCGAAATCTAAATTGTGTTATGTCCTTTTTATTTCAAGAGTTTAGAAAGTTGAGATTCGCGTTTAATACCTTAATTTTATAAATCACGTTCTATCTTTCAAAAATCAAATGCTATAATGCACATGTAAAGCCAAAACTGATGAAAGCTCAATTACTTATAATTTTTCACTTGATCCATGCCTTTAATTTCATAAAATTATCCCCATACATTTTAATAGTTTTATCAATGCGGGGCTCCAATGAGCTACAAGCACAACAACCTAATGGCAATGCGTCAAAGCTATTGGGATGATACCCAGTCACAGAAAGTGAAATTAGAGAAACAATATTTCCAGCAATTGCTTGTTGAGCACAATGTTTTTCCTGATGCCACGTTAGAAAATGCCCGTACCCTATTTTTTAGTTTACCGAGCATCATTATTGTAAAAGGTTATGCTTTGGGATTTACCAATGAGTCGGTACAAAAGTTAATTCATCAACATATCGAATCTCATAAAACTGCACTGATGCAAAATGATACGGTCAAAATTAAGTTCCGACTCTAAAATCATGCCTTGCTGCTTGATTCGTGCCTTTCTTCTATAATGTTTGCATATAGTTACTACAGATTCAGTAAGTTGAACTATTTTAATACGTTAAGAAACGCTAAAATTCGATACAATGTATTTTTCTGCGAATTGCTGATTAAAGGATTTAATTTACATGTCAGATCAGAACGATAAGCTTAAACAGTTAAAAACTTCCTCAATGGATCGTCGCTTATCTATCGCTAAGGCATCCTTACTTGCTGGTACTCGCTGGGCGGCTTCAAACGCAACCTCAATTTTTTCAAATGAAGAGGAAAAAGAGAAAAAGCGCAAGAAGGCCATGAAAGACCAAGCGGAGTACCTCGTCGCAGAAATTGGAAAACTCAAAGGCTCAATTGTAAAAATTGGCCAAATGATGGCGCTGTATGGTGAGCATTTTTTACCAGAAGAAATCACACAAGCCCTCAATACCTTAAATAATCAAACTGTGGCGCTCGCATGGCCTGCCATTAAGGCTCAATTACAAAACCAACTTGGCTCTAAACTCGATGATCTTGTGATTGATCATGAACCACTTGGTACAGCATCTTTAGCACAAGTGCATCGCGCAAAACGTAAATCTGATGGTTTAGAACTGGTACTGAAAATTCAATATCCGGGTGTCGCAGATGCGATTGACTCAGACATGAATTTATTTAAAAACATGCTGAAATTGACTCGAATGGTGCCGCAAACCCGTGAATTCGATCAGTGGTTCGATGAAGTCCGTGAAATGATGCACCGCGAAGTGAATTACAAAATTGAAGCAGAGACTACCCGTCGTTTTGCTGCACGCTTAAAAGAAGATCCTCGTTATATCGTTCCTCAAATTATTGATGGCTATTCAACCAACCAAGTGCTCTGTATGACCTTTGAGCGTGGTGTGCCTATTAACAGCCCGGTTATGCTTTCTCTACCACAAGAGCGTCGTAATGCTTTGGGTGAAGCTTCACTTGAAATTGCCGTACGCGAAATCTTTGAATGGGGCGAAATGCAAACCGACCCGAACTTTGGTAATTACTTGGTTCGCTTAGGTAATGGTACTGACGTTTTGGATAAAATCGTACTCCTCGACTTCGGTGCAATTCGTCAGTTTGATGAGCATTTACTCAGCGTTGCGCGTCATTTAATTACTGCTGGTTATAACCACAATTCAGAACAAATGGTACAAGCCATGACGGGTTATGAATTTTTTGATGAAATTCCACAAAGCATTAAACCTGACATGGCAAAAGTATTTTTATTGGCTACAGAAGCATTTAGTAGCTTAGAAAATAATTCAGATATTCCAAGTGGCGTGATGGATGAACAGCATCGCTATGATTGGAAAAAAAGCCAATTGCATAGCCGTGTAATGCAACAAGCGTCCAAGTCTATGGCCTCCCGCTATTTCTCAGTTCCGCCAAAAGAGTTTATGTTCATTAGCCGTAAATTTATTGGGGCTTATACCTTCATGACGGTGATTGAAGCAAAAACCAATGTTCGTCGTATGATTCAAAAATACCTATAAAGTAATACACTATTCAAGATGACCTGATCGACAACAATGTCAGTCAGGTCAATTTGAAAAAAATCCCACATTTTTTAATTTTAATATTTTTAATAATAATTAATTACTTAACAACCCTTCCTTATTCTCATTGACCGTTTATCTTTGACAATTTTCCATGTCATTTATGACATAGTTTTTCATGCTTTTGCATGTCAGCATAAAAATAGCATTATGCACATGGAAAACAAAAATGACCAATATGGTAAATAAAGCTCAAGGATTTGGCCTCTCGCTGCTGACAAAACTTGCAGGCAGTGATGTACTCGACCAATTTAAACTCCGAAAATTTGTTGAAAAATCCTTATATCAAAGTTCAAAAGCCGGCTTTAAAACATTAAGTCAAACCCAGAAAGCTTTCAAAAAAAATAAAGACATTCATAAACAACGTTTACCCAACCAACAAAAATCTTTATTTGATTTAAATTTGACTGAAGAACAGCAAATGACTGTCGATGCCATGCAGCAATTTTCCACAGAAGTCTTATATCCACTTGCTCATCAAGCCGATCAGGATGAACAATTTCCAGAGCAATTATGGAAACATATACAAGGCTTGGGCCTCAATTATTATGCGTTGCCTGAAGATTTAGGTGGCGTTGCGGCAGAAAAAAATATTATCAGCAATATTCTCATTGCTGAACAACTTGCTGAAGGTGACTTCAGCTTAACAGCAGGACTACTTTCCACGTTTAGCTGTATCAATGCCATGACGCAATGGGGCTCAGAATCGGTGCAATCTACCTACCTTCCCGTCTTTGCTAATGATGCAGACACTATTGCAACTTTTGCAGTGCAAGAAGCAACTGCCGCATTTAATCCTTATCAACTAAAAACCCATGCAGTGGTAGATGGCTCAAACTATAAAATTAATGGTGAAAAAACCTTAGTTTTATTGGGTGAACACGCAGATGTCTTGTTAGTGACAGCTATGCTTAACAGACAACCCGAAGTGTTTGTGGTTAACCGTGATGAAACTATACGTTCAAAAAAATCTCCTGCCATGGGGCTCAAAGCTACCGAAACCGTGACGTTGATATTTGAGCAAACACCCGCACAGCGTCTTGGAGATGATGATTTTGATTATGCCGCATTCATTGATTTAGGTAATTTAATGTGGTGTGCCATGGCCGTTGGTACTGCAACAGCTGTCAAAAAATATTGTATTCAATATACCAATGAACGTACTGCATTCGGCGAACCAATTTCACATCGCCAAAGTGTCGCCTTCATGATTGCAGATATGGCAATAGAAATAGATGCCATGCATATGTTGATCTTGAATGCTGCAAGCTTAGCAGAATCAGGCAAACCTTTTCATCGTGAAGCCTATTTAGCACGTTTACTGTGTGCCGAAAAGGCCATGAAAATCGGCACAGACGGTGTACAAATTTTGGGTGGTCATGGTTTTACCAAAGAGCATCCTGTTGAACGTTGGTATCGTGATCTGCGCGCTGCCGCAATTGTACATTCTGGCTTACACGCCTAAACGCAAATAAAAATAATAAAGGACCTTATGATGAATTTACAAAATCCTAAAAAGTTTAAATTACTCATTGACCAAGCACATGAAGTTGCCTTGAATGTACTGCGCCCGATTTCACGTAAATATGACAAAGCCGAACATGCTTATCCGAAAGAACTTGATATGTTGGCATCCGTTGTCGATGGGATGAATGATGGTGGTGATGGCATGAATGCTGGTGCGGCAGTCAACAAACGTGGCGATGTCGATACTGGCAATAAAAATGGTGTCAACATGTCAACTGCACTGAGCATTATTGAAATGTGTTATGGCGATACAGGTCTACTGCTCAGTATGCCTCGACAAGGTCTAGGAAACTCTGCAATTGCGGCTGTCGCAAATGATGAGCAACTTGAGCGTTTTAATGGAACGTGGGCTGCAATGGCAATCACCGAATCCAACTGTGGTTCAGACTCAGCAGCAATAAGAACCACTGCAACCAAAGACGGCGACGATTACATTTTAAATGGTGAAAAAATCTTTGTAACCTCTGGTGAACGTGCAGATGCTGTAGTGGTTTGGGCGACTTTAGATAAAAAACTCGGTCGTGCTGCTATTAAATCCTTCGTGGTTGAAAAAGGCACTCCCGGCATGACCATTGAACGCCTAGAACACAAACTGGGGATCAAAGCTTCAGATACAGCTGCAATTAGTTTTGTCGACTGTCGTGTACCCACTGCAAACTTATTGGGTCATGCCGAAATTGATGTGGCGAAAGGCTTTGCTGGCGTGATGGAAACCTTTGATAATACACGCCCATTAGTAGCTGCAATGGCTATAGGATGTGCAAAAGCATCCTTAGAACGCATCAAAGAAATCTTTAAAGATGAACTGGATGAATATTATTCAACACCATTTTTACAATGTTCAAATATAGCAGCTCAAATATATCGTATGGAAGCTGACTGGGAAGCTACTCGCTTACTCATGCTTAAAGCTACATGGATGGCAGATAATAAAAAACCCAATTCACGTGAAGCATCTATTGCCAAAGCCAAAGCAGGACGCGTTGGTAATGAAATTACATTAAAATGTGTGGAACTTGCAGCCGCTGTGGGCTATAACGAAGATGAGTTACTCGAAAAATGGTCTCGTGATTCAAAAATTTTAGATATTTTTGAAGGAACTCAGCAAATACAGCAACTTATTATTGCAAGACGTGAATTAGGTAAAAACTCGAGTGAGCTAAAGTAAATCATTATTCAATAAAGTTATTTTCATATATTGAGATGGATTTTCACGCTTTAAAGGTATATAAACAATCCATCTCAATTTCCTATATCTGTCATGTTCAACATTCGCCCCATCCAAGAAAAAGACAACGCCTCACTTGCTGCAATTATTCGAAAAGTCTCCCAAGAATTTGGCTTAGCAGCAGAATCCGGCTTTGCTGTTGCAGATCCTATCTTAGATAATCTTTATGCAGTTTATTCACAACCAAATTCACAATATTGGGTCATTGAAGATGAAAATGGTCAGGTTTTAGGTGGTGGTGGAATTGCGCCATTGCAAGGTGATTTCACATTACTAGAAATACAGAAAATGTACTTTTTACCTGAACTGCGTGGGCATGGTTTTGCGCAAAAAATTTTAGAGCAGTGTTTTGAATTTACTCAAACTCATCATTTTAAAGCTTGTTATTTAGAAACTACTCAATCTCTTTGGCAAGCTGTAAAACTCTATGAGAAATTGGGTTTTCAACATCTCAAAAATCCCAAAGGCAATACTGGACATAGCCATGCTTGTGAAATCTGGATGCTTAAACCGCTTTAAAGCTATCCAACTAAATTTAGAATCAAATAGATATAACGAACATGGCTCTATCTTAGCTATATCTATTCCTTTTACACATACAAAATTTTCAGGAAATAAAAGGTGTTCTTGAGATTTTTTAAATACTATTTTTTGTATATGCACCGATCTAGCATGATTTATAAGCGAATTTTACAATCTAACCCTATTGATACAATGAAGCTAAACTTGACTCAAAAATAAAGACTAAATAAGATCAACCCAACTTATATTTTTGATGGTTTTAATTTTGTTTAAGCATGTTCAATTAAAAAATAATATGACTCAAATGTTGTCTAAAAAGCTAGTCATTAATTCTATTGCTATTTTTATGAGCACAACGATACTCGCTGGATGTTCATCACTTGGCGGTAGCTCTGTATCAAAACGTGCTTCAAAATTATCTACAGGAATTCAAAAAGCTTATGCTGTCCATCCAGATACAGCCAATCGAATTTCTCCTTATATTATTCAAACCGCAGATCAATATGAACTTGACCCCCTGTTGATAGCTGCTGTCATCCGCCAAGAATCAACCTTTAGACCAACAGCCGTTTCTTCTGCTGGAGCTGTCGGCTTAACGCAAGTTATGCCACGTTATTGGCAAGCAACATGTCCAGGTGATTTATATGATGAATTAACCAATATTAATTGTGGTTCTCTTATTCTGACAAAATATAAAAATTCTGCGGGCAGTATTCCTAAGGCATTGGCTTACTATAATGTTGGCCCTACAGCATATAACACCAACAGACAAATGAAAAAACAAGGCAAAAAATATGCAAAACAAGTCGAACAACATCAAGCAAACCTTAAAAGTGCGCTATAGTAAAATTTAGTTCCTAATTTACTATTCTATTAAATCTTCTAAATCCCAACAGAGTACATTTAAATACATTTAAAAATAAAGACTTTGTTGGGTGATTTTGAGTGTGATATTCAATCATTGAACAAAAAATATATTTATAAAGATATTTATAATATAAAGAAAAGTTTAGGCACACAGATAAGTATCAATATTTCGATCAAAGTCAAAAATATAGCTGAATAAATAGTGGTTCAATTAAACTCTGTAAACATCAATTTTAAACCTTCATTTTTAACATTGTTTTGCTACGAAATATAACGCAATCACTTCGAGCGATAACCCTTTGATATATCAAATAAAGCCGCGGTCCAAGCTAAGCACCCTATAGTCTAAAAAGATAAAAATACAGCAAAATAACACCAAGAGTATGAGTAGAAAACCATAACTTTAGAGATGTTTAAGAGCTATTTACTTTGGGGCTTAGGAAGTAAACATATACAAAATGTATGGTAACTTCCTAATATGAAAAGTAAAAATAGATA